>JAHLWE010000186.1 GCA_019058135.1 Promethearchaeota archaeon
ATATATTGTAGCGTTAATTGCAGCTATGATCATGGTTCTTGTAAATAATAAACGCGTAGAACGTCATTTAAAAGAAATTTTAAAAGAAATTAATTGGGATATTATATTATTTTTTATTGCATTATTTGTAGTGGTTGGATGTTTGCAAATTGTTGGAATTTTTGATTTATTTCAATTGGGCGCATTACAAAATTTTGATGAATACGTCGTATGTCTAATAATTTTATTGAGTGTAAGTTTATTGTCAGGATTATTAGCAAACACTCCAACAATGTTATTATTTTTACCAATTATTGATAGTTTGATTGGAGATTATGGATTTTCACGTGTTCCCCTAATTTTTGCTTTATTAGTTGCGGTAAATTTGGGTGGTAATATTTTACCTCAAGGTGCTATGTGTGATGTTTTTACTTTAAAGATGGCTCAAGAAAATAAAGTAGAAAATTTTACTTTTAAAAGATTATTAAAAAATGGTGCAATTTTTGCAGGAATTCATATCTTAATTTCTTCTGTCTTCTTAATTTTTCTATGTTTATAGGATATATCAGTTGTGATGGGTCATCCGTCAATTACATTGCTCAGATTTCTCAGTAAATACTCAAATTTCTCCTTAGTCAGTTCAAATTCGGAGGGTTAATTTTTCCGAGAGATTAATGAAATAGTGAAAATGTTTAACGATTTTCTAATAAGTGATCCTTTAATCTTTAATATATTTATTTTTTCATTCTTTTTTCTTGACAATATTTATCATATTTTTGCCCGTCGGTGCCGAATTTTTTCAGCAATCTTTTTTTGACGGATGTTTCTTTTAGATCTATATAATTTAGGTTGGTAAGATTTTCCAGCCCCTCAATCTTAGAGATTGGATTTTTATATAGATCTAATTTATTTAGATTAATAAGTTTATCAAGGCATTTTATTTCCGTGATCGAATTAAAGGGCAAAAACAGTTTTTTTAAATTAATAAGTTTATCGAGACTTTTAATTTCCGAGATCTTATTGTCCATAAGGTCTAATTCTTTTAGGTTAATGAGGTTATCGAGACCTTTAATCTCTGGAATATTATTAGAAGAAAGATCTATTTTTTTTAGATGTACTAAATTATCTAACCCCTTAAGTTCGGTTATTCGGTTTGTTGCTATTTCCAATCTTTCAAGTTTCACGAGGTTCTCAAGCCCTTTAAATTCCGTTATCCGATTTCCAGACAGTTCTAGCTTCTTAATTCGGTTCGGTTCTCAAGCCCCTTTATCTCTGTAATTTTATTACCCCCCAAATCTAATTCTTCCAAATTTTCGAGTTTTTCGAGCCCCTTTATCTCAGTGATTTTATTTTCGGATAGGTCTAACCTTTTTAAGTTTATCAAGTTTTTCAGTCCTTTAATTTCTGAAATGTTATTACCGTTCATATCAAGAACTTTTAAGTCTCTGAGTTTTTCGAGCCCTTTTATCTTAGTAATATCGTCGATTCTCCTATAAGGAACGTCAAAATCAATATTTTTTTGATGCATTTCAGTTAAGGTCAATTGTTTTTTCCTACTCATAACACCGATTATTCTGTTTTCATACATAACAAAATCACCCTTAATCCCCCGTTCTTTTATCTGTTCGGTTAAATAATCGTATGTTTCATCTCCTATGCGCTCTTTTTGATATTCCAGAATACTGAGAAATCCATATTCATAAAGATATTGTATCACGCTCCAAATAATATTATTTTCAAATTTAAGAAGAATAATAAGGATAAATCTAAAGATCATCTAATAAGAGTAATCGAATATAAACAAAGATCTGGCGAAGTTAAAGATATTATTAACAAAATTCAAAAGTTTCTTAATATTCCAATTTCGAAAGATTATATTTTTGAGAACGATTTTTTTAGATTTTTTTTTCAAAAAGGATTTCAGGATAATATATTTTGGTCTTTAATGACAAACGAAGAATTAAATTTAATTAATATAATAGAACAATCAACGATTAAATATGTTCCTTTAATTAAATTAGATAAAACTCTAAAACAAAAAACTCTTTTTTTTTTTAGTTATCCTGATCAAGTACCAGTCAATCATTTATTAGATCTTAAGGATATCAAACAGCTTCAGTTAGATCCAAAAAACTTTATGAAATTAGATGGCTGGTATTATTCAAAAAATAACAAAACAAAATATTTAAAATTAAAACAAGTATTAAATGTCGGAGTAGGAATGGTTACTGGATTTAAAGAAGCTTTTGAAGTGGATGAATTGTTTGTAGATACCTTAACTCTGGAAGAAAATGATTTTATTTTTAATTTTGTGAAAGGCAAATCCTGTAAGAGATTTTATACGGAAAATTTTAGCCAATTTATCTTTATTAATTCTATTAGAAATGACGAGAAATTAAAATCTAATTATATAAATATCCACAAACACTTATTAAAATATAAAGAACCGTTGGAAGCAAGATATAAATCAAATTCAACAAAATGGTTTGAATGGGCTACAGTAAGAAATTACGATTTATTCGTAAATAATCTCAATAAAGAAAAAACTTTTGTTCCGTGTTTAGATAGACATAAAAAAAGTAGATTTTCATATTCCATCAAACCTGTTTTTGGATCTGGAGATGTATTAACAATTGTTAAGAAGAATTACCCAAAAATTAGAGAAAGTTTAAAATATATCTGTACTTGGTTAAATTCCTCAAAAATTAGGAAATGGTATGAATTAAAAGGCTCTAAAAGAGGGCATAGAACTGCATTTACTCAAACTAGAGTTGAAGAAATTCCAATAAAATTAATTAATTGGGATAATTCAAATGAAGTCGATATCTATAATGGGATAATTAAGAAAGTAGATAGAATTTTAACAAATAAAGAAATGAGTTCGGAAGAAGGAGATATCGAAGAGTTAATTAATCAACTATTATAAAAGATTATTAAATAATCTCTTCTATCTTCTTAATTTTTCTATGTTTATATTATGGATGAGATTTTTTTATAAGTTTAACATAACTTTTTATTATTAAAAACTAAAAATTATTTAAAATATTTTTTTAAAAGTTGGCATATATGAATAAAATAGGATTTTGCTCAGGAATTTTAAGTATTATTATTAGTTTTCTTCAGTCTATTCCTTTAGGAATTTACTTCGACTCTGGAATTTCTTCTTATACGTCAATTTCACTAAGTATGTTCAGTAATAACAATGTCGATTTTTTTATCTGGGGAACTATCGATCAATCAACATTAGTGGTTCAATCATGGTTAGAAGTTAATTTAATTAGTTTCTTCATGTTAAATCTCTTTATGATAATTACTGGAATTATAACGATAGTTGGAAGTACAATGGAAAAAATGTCAGGGAAGGCAATAATGTCCCTTAATTCATTATTAATACTTATTGTAATCATTTATATCTCAATCTTTATACCGCTAAATAGTATTGAATTTATTGGTATTACAATAGATTTCATGGGTTTATTCACCTCTCTTGGAAATGGTTATTATATATTAATAATTAATTTTATACTCGCTTTAATTGCCATACGCAGTCATCCCCTTGAGACCGAATAAATATAAAGTAAATCAAAAGTAGAATATGTTGGAGAAAATTTAAAATGAAATTAAGAAAAACTGGATTTGCAGCTGGATTCCTTTCAATAATATTAGCGTTTATTGCAGGGGCTCCATTTAGTTTTTCATATGAGACAGCTAATTCCATCTTAAATTTTTCAATTTTGATTATTAATAATGTAGAATACTTTTCTTGGGGCTATATTTCTAATAATATTGGATATACATCACTCGGATTTAATTCGATTGAAAATCTCATAGCAATATCTATTTGGTTGCTGTTTGCTTTACCTGGATTGTTTGGAATAATGGCATCTTCCCCTAAATCAATTCCTGAACATTCAAAAAAATTATTTAAGCTTAATGTTTTATTTATATTTTTAATCTTGTTTATTTATACTTTAAATTGGATATTAATCATATTTACTAGCTCGTCTTCTGCATTTTTTGGATTTGGATACTATTTTCTATATATAATCCTTGTTCTAAATATAATTTCGATAAAAATTTTGAAAAAGTCATAAAAAAACCTTTTCTAAATTAACTCATTTTCTTGAAAATTTTTAAAAAAAGAAATACGTTATTATAAAGATTTATAATCTGTGAAAGCTGCTCGAGCTAATCCAACATAATTATCCGAAATCTTGTAATAATTTATATTATTTGTAGATCTTCTAATTAAAAAATTTGAATCTATTTTCTTTCTTAATGAAGTCATCATTGTACTTAATGTTACCACGCCAATATAACCAAATCGTTTTGCAAACCGAACCAATTCATTCTCTGAATGCCAATTACCGTCTAACATAATTTCTATAAGCTTATTTTTTCTGGCATCTTTAATTCTTTGAATACGACTTAATAACATTGTGTAATTAGGTTTATAATATATATCCTCAATTGAAGATAAATCATCAATATTATCCATTTTTTTTTCAAGACCACTAATATAGAATTAAAATTAAATATAAATAAATTGTAAAAAAATTAAAAATAAGATAATATTCAGATATTACAATTGATTTTACATAATTGGAGTGTTAAAAAAGTGTCTGAGAAAGTTAATAATATAAAATTTATTATTAGATTAAAAGATTATATTGAAAATGAAGAAAATTTTAAACATTTGTTTGAAATTCAACTTGCTCCACCAGGTTTAAAGAATTTCAAACCTAGATTTAATTTTGACAAAGGCGGGACTCTTTTAGTTGGTGATTTAGTTCTAAATATTGAAGAAGAACAGTATTTGGAAAGTCATCCCTTTCCCGAATGGGTCGTGCAATTAATATCAAAAGAGAAGCCAATAGGAAAACCCTATTTAATTGTTCCCAATTTGCCCAATCGATTCATCTCTAAATTAAATAAAATGAATTATATAAAGAGAATTTCAAAAATTGAAGAAATGATTAATAGCTTAACAGCTGATGATTTAATTGCATTTGAATATCAAATTGGTGTCAATATAAAAATAAATGCTAATGTTCCTCACACTTTTATAGCCAAAATTGCACCTGAAAAACATGAAAAACCTCCTTATCTTCAAGTATATGAACCCAACCTCAAAATATTTAATGAAGTGCTGAAATTTAAAACGCCCTACTATAAATTACCATTTAAGATAAGAATTTAATTAATTTTTTTGCTACAATAAATTCTCAGGAATTTAATGATTTCCTTGCGCGCTTTACATTCTAATCATTTTCTTATCATCCAAGAGAATATTTTTGTATAGAAAGAACTTTAAATTTAATAACTAAACAAGTATTAAAGTATTGATTTAAACTATGCCCAAATGTCAATGCCGGTGGATCATTTCTATAATTTTTTTAAGTGATTAAATATTTTTTAAATAATAGATAAGTGATTTCAGATTATTGGGATAAAATTATAATTACTAAACCTTAAAATCTTATAGAAAATTATCTTTAGTTCTTAATATCATACAACAATGGAATATTTTAAGAATTGATTTATATGAAACTATTAGAACCTTTACTAATAAATAAATTAGAGATTCGAAATCGCATTATAATGCCTGCAATGGAAACAAATTTAGGTAATAAGAAAGGGGAAATTACAGAAAAGCTTATGAAATGGTATGAATTAAGAGCGAAGGGTGGAGTCGGATTAATTATTGTAGAACCAGCTTATTTTGAGAAAAGAGGTAGTAGTACTAAACATATGCTTAGCATTTCAAGCGACAATAAGATTGAAGGTTTTGCTAAATTGACAAAATTAATAAAAAAGTATGGAGCAGCCGTTTTATTACAAATATATCATGCTGGAGCTCAATCTCCCTCCATGATAACAAAAAGTTTGCCTGTTTCACCTTCTGGTGTTCCTTGCAAATTAACGACAGATCAACCATTAGTGTTAAGTAAGCGAGAGATACATGAAATTATAAAGGGATTCACAGATGCTTCAGATAGAGCAAAAAAGGCATCTTTTGATGGGGTTGAAATTCATGCTGGGCATGGATACCTATTAAACCAATTCCTTTCAGAGAAAGATAACAAACGAACGGACGAATATGGTGGTAGTTTAGAAAATCGAGCAAGAGCATTAATCGAAACATTAACTGCAGTTAAAGAGAGATGTGGTAAAGATTTCATAGTGTCTTATCGTTTAAATGGTAACGATTACATAGAGAGGGGCTTGGAAGTTGAGGAAACAGCTAAAGTTGCCAAAATGTTAGAGGATACTGGAGTTGATCTCGTCCATATTTCAGCTGGTATTTTTGATTCAAAAGGATATCCAACTGTGCCTTATATGAATTATCCAAGAGGTGTTTTTTCAGAATACGCTGCAAGAATCAAAAAGGAATTAGCTAGAACGCCCGTCGTTGCAGTTGGAAGAATAAATACTCCCGAAATTGCGGAAAAGATTTTACAAGAAGGAAAAGCAGATTTAGAAGCTATTGGCAGGGGATTAATAGCAGATCCTTATTTTATAGTGAAATTAAAAGAAGGTAAAAGAAATTTAATTAGGATCTGTATGGGTTGTAATACCTGTTTAAACCGAATATTAGGTATGAAATCTGTTGCTTGTGCAATAAATCCTAATGTAATTGCCTCTGATGAAGATTTTAAAAATGCAAAAGGAAAGAAAAAGGTACTAATAATCGGATCTGGCCCAGGAGGGCTTGAGGCAGCTAGAGTTTCAAAGTTAAGGGGTCATTATGTATTATTAATTGATAAAGGGGATAAAATTGGAGGCACAATGAATCTTGCAAAAGTGGCTCCTATGAAGGCTGAAGTTGGTAATGCCATTGTGTTTTATAAGAATATATTAAAAGAATTATCAGTGGAAATTCGTTTAAATACAGAATTTTCGCAAGAAATAATTAGCGAATTTAAACCAGATGTTGCAATTTTAGCAACTGGATCTGTTCCTTTTATACCACCGATAAAAGGATTAAATCAAACTTCTTATTATGTGTACGATGAAGTTCTTAAAGGTAAAATACCAGATGGGGAGAAAATAGCAATTGTGGGTGGAGGAATGGTGGGTTTAGAAGTTGCAGAATATTTATCACACTTGAATAAATCTATAACCATTATTGAAATGTTGCAAAGAATTGGTATGAACGTCTATGCGTTTGTAGGAAAGGAAGTAATTCCAATAATCGAAGAGGATAAAAATATCAAGATTTATGTAAATACAAAAGTTGAGGAAATCCAAGATTACAAGCTTATCGGTGTAAATAAGAATGGGACTATTATTAAGATTAAGTTTGACGATTTAATAATTACTATGGGCGCCCAGCCAAATTGTGAAATTGAACAGGAGGTAAAAAATCTTGTGCCTGAAGTATTTTTAATTGGAGATTGTAAAAAAATAAGAAAAATTTTTGATGCTGTAGAAGAAGGCTACAAAATTGCTCTTAAAATATAAAAAAAATGTTTCTTTTAGATACTTTTTTATCCATTATCTCTAATCTTTGGTAAAAACAAAAATTAATCAGAATTCGTTTATAGATACTTTTTATCTTGGCAGAAGAACTTATAATCACATTTGACTTTTGCAAAATTTTACTGTGTTTTATTATATCAAATTTGGTTGCCACTAAATCCCTAAAATCATATAAAAATGGATATTTTTGAGCAAATATTTTGATTAATTCAAAACTTTTTGACGTAATAGAATATAACGATTCAGTGGATTCATCTAAATTAAGTATCGAGATCAATTCGTTTTTCTTAAGAGTCTTGTATCGATGAGAAAATTTTGATCGATTTCCCTCAATTCTCTCCCGAATTTCACCAAAAGAAACTTTATCTCTCCCCTCTTTTACATGGAATTCCGCCAAACAAAGAAGTATTTCAAAACTATACGGAACTAAATGACCTAAAGCTACAATCCTAAGCCACCCCTTTTTGACCGCACGATTTATTTTTAAAAATATAATTAATGTGATACACAGAATCATCTTTCCAATGCTGTATTTAAACACCGCATCTTTTAACATATTTTCTATAAAGTTGATTTTAAATACCAAAATTAACACAATAAGAGAGTAAATTAAATACTTATAAATAATAACTTATGATTTAATTGCTTTTAAATATCAAATTGGTGTTAGAATAAAGCAAATGCTAATATACCTCGGACTTTCATAGCCAAAATTGAACCAAGAAAAAATAAAAAACCACCTTATCTTTAAGTATATGAAATAAAATTAATCTAAAATATCCATATAACAATCCTCTGAATAGAAGTTATTTTCGGCCTTATCATGATTAGGATACCATATCTGAGCAAAGAAAGGATTTTTTTTAGCTATTTTATCATAATTCCAAGGTGGAGGCAAACATTTTGGGCACCAATGACCAGCTTTAATTACAGTATATGGTTTTGCTTCAAATTCATGATTGAAAGCACATTTCCACTTGAGTGTGGTATAAATATCACCGTCCCATTCTATTGAAAGACATTTTCCTCCTCGAAATTCGGCAGCTCTTTGTAAGTCATCCAATTCAATTTTTTTTTTTGATTCATCATAACCGTGGTCAAGTCGGAGCGATTCAGGTTCAGGTTTCATTTGAGGCATATCAACCCCCCAATCTGGGATTGACTCGTAAGTTTCATAATCTTTATAAAAAGCGGAGATTCTCATATTATTCTTGTTTTCATACCAATGGAGCGTTCCATTCTTGGTAGATGCTAACTCTTTCATCCTTTTATATGTTGCTTCTTGAACCTTCTTTTGTATTTTTGGAAACTTCTTGCATAATTTAGCAATTAATTTCAAATACCATGGACTACTTTTAACTAACATTTCATAATAGTCTTCCATTGAATCTCCCCAGTTATGTATGTATTCATTAAGAATATGACTGTCTTCAAAATATTGCATGTGAAAATTTCTTAATGCAAACCAATTACGCTCTGTGATTGCTTCAATACTTCCTAATCCATTTATTTCCATTGACTTATTCAGTAAATCATAATATTTACATCTACAAACAGGCCCTCCAGCCATATTATATACTCTACGCCAAAAATCGGAATTATCAGGAATATCCAAACAATTGATAAGTCCTCGTCCTGCATCTCTTGCCGTGTTGTTTTCCATAAATGAATCGATTGGTTGATGAAACATAATCGGATCTAGCATATTATCTGTAGTCATAATAAAAGTTTGCCGCAATGAAACCCAATGTTTTATATTTGATTCTAAAACAGCTCTTTCTCCATTAATCTTAGTCACAGCATAGAAATCAAATATAGATGGTTTAAGAGGATCTCCTACTCTACCCATGTGAATACTTTGAAGCCGATCACCAGTTTCAGCTACGGTTCCTATATAAATAAAATTTATATGCTTTACGCCATTTGATTGCGACTCAATTGCTTTGACAATATATTGGATTGCCGTGGTATTAACTGCTTTAGCCATGTTTGGGTTATGATCAGCTGCAGGTGAAATGAACGCCATTGTACAAAGACACCAATCGATTCCATTACATGCTTCTAAGACATCATCATAATTGGTTGCATCTCCCCAGACTATTTTCAACCCTTTGCCCTCTACTATTCCATTACCAGTTATCGATTTAATTCCACACTTCCTTTCATATTTCTTAAATAATTTTTTGTTTTTCTTAGATGGGCGTTGTAAAAGGACAATATCATATGTATCTCTTTTTTCCCATAAATTTTTAAAAGCCTCGAATCCCATGGAACCACTCGCCCCGGCCAAAAATATTTTCTCTCTTTTCATTTTTGATTATGCAAGTATTTTTTCTTTATTTTAATCTATTTCGAAGAATTATTATATTTGTTAATTATATTATAATAAATTTTCAGGAATTTCATCATTATAATACTGCTCCCGTGTAACCCAACTTTCTGAAAATTCAGGAATCAATCCTAATATTGAGCCACCAATCGAAACCGAAAACATGCGTTCTTTAGGAGCAATTATTTTAACAATTTGTATTTTCTTTTTCTTTTTAGCTAAAAGTAATTCTAATTCTTTATAGAGTCTAGACTTAAAATTAGGAAACATTGATGAACCCCCGGAAAGAAAAATATTGTTTAATAGTTTTGGTCTAAGTTCTATATCGCAATCTTCTATACATTCCAAAATTGCTTCATGCAATGGAAGAGTTTCTAAATTATAAAGAGAGGGATTAAATAATAGTTCAGGAATTAAAAATCTAAGACTATCAATCTCTAAGATTTCACCATCTGGTAATGAGAATGGTTTTCTATATTCTTCATAACGTTTCATATCTTCCTTAAAATCCAATGAAACAAAACATGCTTTTTCTTTGATAACACGTATAATTTGTTTCTTAACAGATGAATCAGCAGTAAATCCTGCTTGTTTCAATTGGTGTTCCATAAATTCAGTAATCAAATTGCCCCCTAGGTCTAATATTCTAATAGCATGTGATATCTGAAAACCTTCATAAACTGGGACAATTCGAGTGCTGCTATCTCCAATCTCAATAATTAAAC
>JAHLWE010000016.1 GCA_019058135.1 Promethearchaeota archaeon
GCAATTACATTATCTCAAACAATAATATTTACAAACTTAGTAATTTGCGAATTATTGTTTGTATTCACATGTACTTCGAATATAAAACCGTTTTATTTGTTTCCAAATAAGCATTTATTGTGGGCTGTTGGACTATCTCTTGGATTACAATTGTTATTACTTTATACCCCATTAGGTCTTGCATTTCGTATTATGCCCTTAACACAATGGTATCATTGGGTTGTAGTTTTTATTGGCGCATTTAGTGTTTCTGTTGTTGACGAGTTAAGAAAATACTTTATCAGACGAAAACAAAGAAAAATTCCAAATATCGAACATTATTAATTTTTTTCTGATTTTTTTTTTTAAATTAATCAAAAACATTATCTATAAATTCTTAAAAACGATTTTCAAGTTCTTTTAGATTATTTAAAACACCATAAATAATTTTCCCAAATCATTAGTTTTAAAGTATTTATCAATTATCTCATTAAAATCTTCGATTATATTTTTAATAAAGATAACTATAAACAATAATCCCTTTAAACAAATTGAAGTAGGCAACATAAAAATTGTATTTTCTTTTTAAAAAAGGTTTTAAGATATCAATATTTATTGAATTTATATTTTTAAATCGGATATTCGTTTTCAAAAAAATTTAAATAAAAATTTAGGATTTTGAGGAGATATGGAGCAAATTAATGCACATTCTATAAGCATTGAAGAAGTTGTAAAGGCATTTAATAGTTCAATTGATACTGGTTTAACAGAAACAAAAGTGAGCGCAAACCTCGAAAAGTACGGCAGAAATGAATTAATTAAAGAAAAAGGAAAGACGGCATTGGATATATTTTTAGGTCAGTTTAAGGACTTTCTAATTTATTTATTGATTTTTGCAATTATAATATCAGTAATAATAGGAGCATGGGAAGCATCCCAACCTGGTGCTTCAGTATGGTCTTCAGAGTATACAGATGCAGTTGTAATACTCGCTATACTAATTGTCAATGCAATTCTAGGGTTTTATCAAGAATATAAAGCAGAAAAATCTCTTGAAAGTTTAAAAAAATTAGCACCTCATTTTGCTAAAGTACGAAGAGAAGGAATAGTTAAGGAAATAAGCGTCGAAGAAGTTGTTCCTGGAGATATTGTGTTAGTAGAGGAAGGAGATAAATTTCCCGCAGATATAAGACTAACGAAACAATTCTCACTTTATGTTGATGAGGCACTATTAACAGGAGAATCGCAACCAGTTAAGAAGCAATTAGACATTGTAGATGAAAAGATGATTTTAGCAGATAGAATCAACCTTGGATATATGAATACTATAATTACGCGGGGGAATGGGGAAGGTATTGTAATTGGAACAGGAATGAAAACAGAAATCGGAAAAATTGCAGGAAAATTGCAAGAAGAGGTTATAGAACCAAGTCCTTTCCAGAAAGAAGTTAATAAATTCGGAAAACAGTTAGGAATAATAATAATGATAATATGTGGTGCTGTCTTTTTAGTTGAAGTGGTTCTTATAATAGTTACGGAAGGTTTTGTTTTTACAGAACAAAATATTGAGGAAATCATAACTGCATTTGAAATAGCGATAAGTTTAGCAGTTTCTGCCGTGCCTGAAGGATTAATTGTAGTGATCACTGTTGTTATGAGCATCGGAATGAGAAAAATGGCAAATCGAAATGCATTGGTGAGGAAACTGACGGCTGTCGAAACTTTAGGAAGAGTGAATGTGATCTGTTCTGATAAAACCGGGACTTTGACTAAAAATGAAATGACCGTTGTAAAATTATATGTAGATGATAAAGAGCTTACCATTGAAGGTGTTGGATACAACATTAATGGAAGCATACTCAAAAGTGAAAAATCAATCGTTAATAATGATGATCTTAAAATATTTTTGGAAGTATGTATGTTTTGCAATAATTCTCATGTTAGTTTAGTTGATCAAAAATCTGGAGATCTAACAGTTGTAGGGGATCCTACTGAAATTTCTATGAAAGTAGTAGCATTAAAGGGAAATATTGATCAATCTTTTGATAAATTAGATGAGATTCCTTTTAATTCTGATAGGAAAATGATGACGGTAATTGGAAAAAAAGACAGAAAAATAATTGCTTATATAAAAGGAGCACCTGATGTTCTCATGATGAATGCTTCTAAGGTATTATTAAATGGTGAAGTAAAACCTATTGACATTTTAAAAGAAAAAATCATAAAGCAAAATGAAGAATTTGCAAAAAATGCATTAAGAGTTCTTGGAGTTGCATATAAAGAATTAGATTCGGATTACGATATTAATGAAGTGGAAAAAGATTTTACATATCTTGGGTTGGTGGGTATAATTGATCCAGCAAGGGACGAGGTAAAAGATTCAATAATAGAAGCAAGAAATGCGGGAATTAGAACAATTATGATTACGGGTGATCATAAAATTACGGCAATTGCAATCGCACATCAAATAGGTTTAACTGAATCAGATGAAGCAATTACTGGTGTAGAATTAGAAGAGATGAATGACGATGAGCTACGAGAGAAAGTTAAAACGGTCGACATTTTTGCAAGAGTTACGTCAGAACATAAATTAAGAATTTTAAGAAGATTAAAAGAACTAGATATGGTTGTATCTATGACTGGCGATGGAGTTAATGACGCTCCAGCTGTAAAAGGGGCACATGTTGGTATTGCAATGGGAATAAAAGGTACAGAAGTTACTCAAGAAGCTTCAGAAATGATATTAATCGATGATAATTATTCAACTATTGTAAATGCAATAGAAGAAGGTAGAGGTATATTTGAAACAACTAAGGGATTCTTTCGCTATATGTTAAGTACTAATTTTGATGAGATTTTTATGATTTTAACAGCCTATATTGTTATGAAATTATTTGCAAATGTATTTATAGGCCCTCCAGTTTTGCCAATACAAATTCTTTGGTTAAATATTGCAACAGATGGCATACCTGCAATGGTTCTGGGATTTACTCCTACAGATCCCGATGTGATGAAACAGAAACCGCGAAAAGGTTTTTCTTTAATAGAAGATATAAAAGGACCAGTTCTTTTTCTGGGAATTTATACTTCCATCACAGATATTAGTCTTTATTTACTTCTATGGACATGGTTAATTCCAGCTTGGAGTCTTATCGATCCCAACTTAGCAAACTATTTAATTGATCCAACAGCACAACAATATGCAATTACATTAACGCAAACAATTATATTTACTAATTTGGTAATTTGTGAATTAATGTTTGTATTTACATGTACTTCTAATATAAAACCGTTTTATTTGTTTCCAAATAAACATTTATTTTGGGCCGTAGGACTATCTCTTGGACTACAATTTTTATTACTTTACACCCCGTTAGGTCTTGCATTTCGTATTATGCCCTTAACACAATGGTATCATTGGGTTGTAGTTTTTATTGGTGCATTTAGTGTTTCTGTTGTTGACGAGTTAAGAAAATACTTTATCAGACGAAAACAAAGAAAAATTCCAAATATCGAACATTATTAATTTTTTTCTGAATTTTTTTTAAAAAATTAATCAAAAACCTAATCTATAAATTCCTAAAAACAACTTTCAAGTTCTTTTAGATTATTTAAAAATAATAGAAAAAATTTTCCCATTCCATTAGTTTTGGAGTATTTATCTATTTTCTCATAAAAATCTTCCATTAAATTTTTAATAAAGATAACTTTTAGCAATAATCCCTCTAAACTGATTGAAGTAGGCAACATAAAAATTGTATATTCTTTTTAAAAAAGGTTTTAAGATATCAATATTTATTGAATTTATATTTTTAAATCGGATATTCGTTTTCAAAAAAATTTAAATAAAAATTTAGGATTTTGAGGAGATATGGAGCAAATTAATGCAC
>JAHLWE010000187.1 GCA_019058135.1 Promethearchaeota archaeon
AGGTACATCTTTGCCCTTTTGTGTTATTAAATACAAATATATTACAGATTTTATAAACTTTTACTCTATTCCATAGTTCGATTAATTAGAATATTATTGAAGAATGTCATCTGTTGGTTTTTAATACGAAATTTTTTTTTTAAAAAATATTATTGAAATATGGAAGAAAAATATGAAAAAAATCCAAGAAATATAAAATAAAAAAAAAAAAGAAGATTTTTCAAGATTTCTTAATCGATACTTGGATATTGAAAAAAAGGGATTATATAAAAAGAAAGAATAAGAGGAAAGTGAAGTTCAATTTCTAAGAACTTTAATTTCTGTTATTAGTTTCTGGGCCAAATAGTCTTGCCAATTCTAAAATAAGAAAAAACGTTTTAAATATGATAATTAACCCAATTGAAAATAGAGAAGATTTAAATTATTTTAATTTTATTTGAAGTATCTTCTTTCTATTATGACAAATATATAAATAGAATTTTATTGATAATTTAAATATAGAATTAAAGGAAGTTTTAACAGAATCCATCGCATTTTAAAAAAGATAAGAATCAATCTAACTCTTAATTAAGGAGATTATCAAATGCCTGATTATAAATGCCCTAAATGTGGAAAAGTATATAAAAGGAGCGGGACTTATTATGAGAAGCATATAGAAAGTTGTAAAGGGAAAAAACCTACAATAAAACCTAAAAAGACAGTAATTAAGCTTAAAAAAATTGAAGAATCAAGTAGTATTTCAAAACGACTAGAAAAAATTGAATTCCGTTTGGATAAATTGGAGAAATATTTTAGCGAAATTAAATTAATGCAGGGAGGTAAGTCTGGGATACCTAATGATGATCAATTTTTAGAAATTATTACTCAAAAGATTCAAGAGCTTTCTCAAAAGATGTTAGGTATTCAAAAAGTACTTCTGAAAGATTTATATGAGGAAATTATAAAAGATTACAATATTTCATTAGATGAATTTTCTGGTTATTTACTTAAACTAAACCACAATAATAAAGTTCAATTGGAACCTGGAATGAGCGCCGATGATTTTTTTATAAAAGATAATTATGGTAATGTATTCAAGCTTATCAGAATTTTAGATTAAAACGATTTAAGGAGTATACAAATGGAAAAAGGATTATTTTCTAAAAAATTATTTCCAGATAAGAAAAGAATTGATGAAATAATACTTAGAAATCCAAGCCCTTTTATTCTTCAAACTACAACTAAAAGTAGTATTCCAGATATTTTTGTAGGTAGAATCGATGAAATTAAGATAATTGTTGAGACTATAAAAAGAGTAGTTGAAAATAATAGCTGCATTGCTCTTTATATTGAGGGAGCTGGAGGGAGTGGAAAATCTACGCTTTATGGACACATTTTTAGGGCTATTAAACAAAAAAAATATAGGTTAATTGATTTATATGAAGATTACAAACTTGATGCTATTTTTATAGATGCTCCTGAAGATCCCGAATATTGTAATATGTTGTATATATATAGCGAGATCATGCAAAATTTAGGGAAAAGTTCATTTTTTGATGAGCTCTCATTTTACACCCTAAAAAGAGTTTTAGAAATAATTGAAATTAATTATAAGCAAGAAAATCCTATAAAAAATGTGAATAATATTGAAGAATATCTCAATTTATCTGATAACGCTGAAAAATACAAACAAGCCATTGATATTGTTAAAAAGTATTATAGAAGTTTAAGATCCAAAGAAGAATTTAATTTTGATTGGCAATTTTTAGAGAAATTATGGTTGGTATTAAATCCTAATTTTGATATTTCGATTAAAGCCATAAATGAATTAAGTGGAATTGATATTGGAAAAGAAAAATTTATTAGAAACAAAACCGATGCTTCAAAGGTATTTAATATAGTAACAACTTTAATTGGGTGGCTTTACGGGAATAAAAAAGTAGGAATTGTTATAGGTATCGATAATATAGAATCTTTATTAGGGACTAAAAAAGAGGAAAAATTCATAAATTTCATTAACATGCTATTGAATTTCCGTAATAAGATAACTAGAACGCTATTGGTAATTATAGGTACTTCTTCAACATGGATGGAATTTATATCATTTTTAAAAAACAGTGATTATTACAATCAATTTCAAGGACTATTTTCATCAAATAATATATCCTTAAAATTTTTGGAATTAGCTCAAATAAAGCAAATAGTTAAAAAACATTTAGATGGATTATATAGTGAAAATTCTATTAGCCTTCCAGTTGAATATTCTTTATATCCTTTTAGCCCTAAGGCAATTGAATATCTCTATAGGATTTCTGCGAAAAATATACGAAATTTAAAAATCTACTTAAATGATTATTGGGAAGAATTTCAAGAAAAGAAAAAAGTTGAATATCTCTCTGATGCTTTTAAAATAATGAAGACATTTAAGAAAGACATTATTTTGGATGACTATGAAATAGAGATATTATATAAGAAATTATGGAGTGAAAAGATTAAGACTTCTGGTAAACGCTCAACATTAGTAGAAAATGCTCTACAGAAAGCTTTTGAAATATTAAGATCAGACCCGATTTATAGTATTTATCAAGTAGAAAATAATCCTCAAATAAAAATAAAAAAAAACTCAAAATATAAAACAGTTAGACCCGATATTGTAGTTTCTTTAGCATCTAAATATAAAATTGGAGAAATGAAAAAAATAGAGTTCCAAGTAAAAATTTATGAAGAAAAGAGCAATGTTTTAAGAAGTCATGTTGAAACTTCTAAAAGATTATTAGAGCAAAAAAAAATAGATTTTGTATATTTTGTAACCACTACTGATTTTTCAAAATCTTTAGTTTCTGAACTAATGGAAAAATATCCGGAACGAATAGGTGGTGTTTATCCATTAACAAAATCTCAACAAGCATATTTATCTTTATTGGTATTTTATGAAGAAATTTTTCAAAAAAATCTAAATCCTTCTTATATTAAGATATTATTAAAAAGTAGTTTAGGAATAGATATAGGCGAATTTTTTGAAATTATAAGAAAATTGCCAAAAATATCAATCACGCCAATAATTCAACGACCATTGATAGAGTTTGGTACTGAATTAATAGAAGAACCTGTTGTATATACACAAGAAGTTATTCCTGAGAAAAAGGCAATTGAAAAAATAATTCCAATTGTATCCCATGAAAAGATTAAAAAAGAATATCCCCTTGTTATCGAAGATATTTTACTATTTATATTTAGAAGGACAGGCAGATATAAATGGCAAACTACTTCTAATTATTTAAAAGGGAAGATTACAAATTATAGAGATGAAGAGGTTAAAGATGGATATAATTGGTTAAAAAAGGAAAATAAATATGTGGATTCTGTATCAACCTCATCAATAAAGCTAAATAATAATGGAATTAAATTATTAAAGAACTTAAATAAAATCAAGTAGAATTAATAAATAATTAGAACACTAATTAGAATTATAATTAGAATAATTCTTACACACCCAGTTTTGCAATTCTTCTACTTTTCCAATAAATACCGTAGTTCTCATCGATTCGAATAGTTTTTTGTTAGAATAGTCTTATATCATTTTATTGGTTTTATTTTTTATATGATTGATAAATTCTCTTTTTTGGCTACCGATTTCTATCTCACTGAAATGAAATTTCCCAGAACTTATTAACCAAAAGACCTTGTCAACAATTACTGAGTCTTCATTTACAATTAAACCAATCTTGACAATCTTCTTAAAAACTTCAAAATCATCATTAGAGTGAACTATATCTAATTCATTAAATATTTCTTTTATATGAGTATCTAGTTTTCCATATTGAACATATTGCAACTCCTTAAGCAAATCACAAGCAAGGGCAAATCCATAACCGAAAATCTCTTTTCCTAAACGCGTTGGTAATGATTCCTTAGTAAATTTATTTAAAAAGAAAGGCTGAATAAATTCATCAAATTGGTGAAAATCATCAAAATTGGATATAAATTTTGCACAAGAAATAATACCTTTAGAGAATATGACCCATGCATTTTTATTGTTATTAATTACCATTTTATACTTA
>JAHLWE010000188.1 GCA_019058135.1 Promethearchaeota archaeon
GTCTTTTACAATATTCTGCAGCAGGGGTTTCATTACCTGGAGGGTTTGTTGTGTCAATTTTAATTAAATCACTTAAAATTTCGCAGGCTTCTTTCACAATAGGACTGTCACCTGGAAACATTAATTTAAATAATTCTTTTTCATCTTTCTCAGCAATTTTTTTATTTGGCATAATTAACCATCTTCTTATCTTTAAAAATTTTTAAATAAATTATTCACTAATTGCTAATTTATTATTTTCAAAAATAAAAAATATTTGAAAAAATTAATGCTTTCTTAAATTTAGGTAAAATTTTTATTTTTTTAACGATTTAAAAATGTATATTTGAATATATTAACGGAAATTATCTTATTATGTCAATTAGCAAACTGGAATTATTAGGTATGGAAGGTGCTATTTCCAATTATAAAAGAGGTCGTCATGTTATTCATCCAAAATATTGTATTTTACATTTTGATGCTATTAAATCCCGAAGTAAGGCATCCAGATTAATAGGCCGAACAGTAGAATGGATTTCCCCAGCAGGAAGATCTTTGAAGGGAAAAATAACAAAACCACATGGAAATAATGGTGCAGTTTTAGCCCACTTTAAAAAAGCTGGTTTACCAGGTCAGGCATTAGGCCAGAAAATTAAAATAATTAAATAAATATTGTATTTATTTTCTGTATTACATAGATATTATTATATTTTTTAGGTCTTGCTTTTCTAACTTATTTTAAAAATTACATATGTATTTTAGGTTTCATTTAACTTTGCTATTTAGAATAGAGGTTCCTATTTAATGTTAGAACGACAAAGACAAACACAACTTTGTCCATCGTGTCAGAGAAGTATGTATTTAAATTATTATTGTGAAAGTTGCCACTCTAGTTTTTGCTCTGACTGCATTAAAGAAAAACAAACTGAATTTTTAATTTGTAGTAATTGTGGGTCTGAAAATATAAGTAGAAATAAGGAAGGTATATTAAAATGTGATAGCTGTTTTAGCCAAAATACTACTAAGGTTTATAAGAATGTAAAACTATGTCCTAAATGCAATTCTTCCCTTAATGTCAAAGTATTAGATAAAAAGAAGCAGATAAATGAAAAATTTATTCAATTAATTAGAAATACAAGATCCTTTATTATTCCTTTTAGAGAGGTAATAAATAAGCTAAGCTTACTGCGAAATAAACTAAAAAAAGTTAGAGACCCACCCTTTAAATGTTACCATTTTCCTTCTTTAGAAGCAGAATTAATTACATTATACAGGCTTTTTATTCATGTGAAAAAAGAAGTATATGAGAATATAAGACGAGAATATGACCATATTTTTATGAATAGGAACTATTTCATCGATATATCCACACAACCCAATACAAACATTCCTATCATCATCGGAATCTTGGAAAATCTTAATCATGAGCACAAATCTCTTTCTATTTTTATTGAGAATAATCTTAAAAAAATCAGTGATAAAATCCAAGAAATTGATGCTAAAATAAAATTCCTTGAAGATATTCGAAATAATTTTCAAAAATTTAACAGTATAATTGAATTTACAAGGGATGAGAAGGCATTATATGCGTTGCGGTGCAAATTGGCAAAGGGATTTAATCCTTTAAATGAATATTCAAATGAAAGGGGGACTCTATTAATTTCAAATCTCTACATTTATTTTATTCATGAATATGGATTATTAAAAAAGCGGGTAGAGTTTATTTTTAAAATTCCTCATGAGGAATTTAAGCGAATACAAATTACAGGGACAGTAAGAAAAAAACTATATATGGAATTCGTATATGGGAAATATTACTTCTCAATACCTTCATCAAAAAGAAAAGATGTGATTGAATATATAGAGAATGCAAGAGTTTTTGATGAAAATCAAAGATATGATATTGAATCCTCAAAATCTCTAATGATGTTTAAATTAGATGTAAAAGATTTAATTGATTTCATCGAAATGAACATTTCATATCTGTTAAATCTAAAATGCAGTAAAAATCCAGATTATTTACCGAATTATCAAATGAATTATGGTGAAAATTATAATTATAATCATCCGAGACAAAATTATAATAACCCCTATATAAATAATTTTCAGGGAAATCAATTCGCACAGCCAAATAGAAATTATCTAAATCAAAATGATTTCCATTTTAATGAGAACAATATTTTAATGAGAAAGTTGGAGGACTATCAAAGACCATATGATCCTCAATATCCACCAAATATCAACCCTAATAACTTTATCAATCAAAATACGGCTGCTGCACACCCTTATCAAGTTCAAAAAAATTATTTCAACCCTGAATTTAATAACATGGACTTAATGAACCCAAATAGTTTAAACCAACGATTTTTAAATCGGGGACATTTATATTTAAATCAGCGAGGGTACCAAGAAGATAATAAACGCTCAGATTTTGATAAAAGAACCCATCTTTTAGAACTTGAGAAAGAAGAATTCAGTTTAAGTCAAACTCTTAAACATCTAGAAAGGAAGTTTCAGAAATCAGAGATCTCAGAAGTGGATTATTTTAGAACGTATAGATCCTATCAACAAGAACTTTTTGTAATAGAGAGAAAAATTCAAGATTTGAAAATGGAAATTGATGAGGAAGATGCTTTTAAAAAATATTCTTCAGATTTTTAATTTAAATCTTTTTTTTCTTTTTATCAAAAAGAGTAAGATAGTTATCCAGTTAAAGGAAAAATCGATTAATTGGAGAAATAAAATTTATTAAGCTTATTCTTCTAATTCTTTTTTAAGTTTTGCAATCTCATCTTTTAACTTTTCTTTAGTTTCCATTTCAGGAATCTCATCTATAAGAAACTCCTCTTCAACTGGAGTTTCTGGAATCTCACCAGCTGCTTCAAGTAAGACCTCGGATTCTAATTTTTCAAACTCATCATCAATATTAATTCCCTGATCGATTTCTGGGTCTCCTGCAAGAATTTCGCCTGATTCCTCAATCATTGCAATATATTCCTCGCTTTCCTCACTAAGTGTA
>JAHLWE010000017.1 GCA_019058135.1 Promethearchaeota archaeon
AACTCCAGCAACTACTGCACCTATATACTGGCAACCAATGTATGCAACTACGAAATTAATAGAATTAGGCAAATCAATTGCAACAACATCACCTTTTCTTATACCGAGATCATAAAGAAAAGTTCCAAATCTTTTTGCATAATCCATTAAAGCTCTTAATTTTATTCTTTCCAAATAAGCACCTAATACAAAAATACATATATCTTTATCCCACAAATCATATTTATCTGCTGCAGTTAAAAATCCTTCAAATAAAGGGTCAACAGATATATCTTCAACGTCATATATTTGATGAGGTACTCCTTCTGGCCAATGTCCACCAGTAAACCAAACTTTATTTTCATCTACATGAAAATCCTTTAAATCTGGCATTTTTTTACAACTTTTTATTTTTAATTTTTTCTGTTTTTCAAAAATTTTACTAATAATTAATTCTTTTAACTTCAATTAAAATATTATTAAAAATTCTTACAAATCTGCTAAACTAATAAAAAAATATTTAATAAGCTAGCAATTAATCAAAAAAAAAATTAATATTCATAAAATTTTTGAAATTCTTTTAATTCTGCTAACAATTTCTCTTTCTCCCTAAGTTCTTCGATTGATGGTGGCATCTCTTCATATATATCAATATCCTTTAGATTTAAAGTTGCTCTGACTTTTTTTTCCAACTTTGCTATTCTTTGTTTTGTTGCAAAGAATTTAATAAATCTAAATTTCAATTTAGCTAATTTTCCTTCCCATTCTTTTGCAAAATCCCCATTTTCTAATTCTTTAAGGATTTGGTCATACTTCTCTCTAAGTGGTATTTTCCTAAATCTAATGCCACGGCTCATGGAACCATATTGGGAAGTTTGAGAATGGAAATCAACTTGCTTTATGAGTCCTATGTTAGCCATCTTCTCGAAAGTGTAACTCATTTCTCCACTCATATACAACTCAACTAAAACAGCCTCAGGAGGATAACCTGCATCTACTAAAGTATAAACGTAAGTCAACATTGCTCTTCCAAGAGTTGGTCCAAACATTTGTTCGGTTGACATATCCAGAACTGCCTCAGTTTTCATATCCACTTCAATTCCGGCTTTCATTAATGTTCCGACCCCCTTAGATAAACCCAATAATATTTTTTTTGCATCCCCAGTAGCATCTTGATGCACACAAATAAAACTAAAAAAGCCTTTTTTTAAGAGAAATGTCTCTCTTACACCTATACCAATCATTCTTGGTGCAATCATTATCACATTAATATTACTTGAGGGTTTAATGAGATTAAATGCAATATTATAGCCACTAGCGAAGCATAAAGTCTTTCCCTCTTTTAAATTTGGTTCAATTTCTTTCTTATACACATCTTTCATTATCTCGTCTGGAAGAAGAATAAATAAAACATCGGACATCAATACAATCTCCGATATGGAATATGTATCAAAGCCATCCTTCTTAGCGATTTTTCGATATTCATCTTTTTTATTTCCAATAATAACATTTAATCCATTATCTCTTAAATTTAAAGATTGAGCTCTTCCTTGATTACCATATCCAATAATAGCTATAATTTTTCCATTTAAATCTTCCAAATTTCCGTCTTTATCATGGTAAACATTAACCATTATTATTAACTCTCAATTTTTTTAATAATTTTAAATTCTAATAAAATATTATTCATTATTATTAATTAAATAATAAAAAGAATCATTTGAATTAGATGAATTTTAAAGATCGATTAAAGATTGCATTGAATTCGGAATTAACTCAAGAAGAATTGGACAAATTACCGCGTGGTTTTCAAATGATTTCAAAAATAATCCTTTTAAAATTACTATCAGAATTATATGAAAAACGATTTATAATTGCAAAAAAATGTCTAGAATTATATCCAAAGATGGAATCTGTATATTATTATGGTGGAAAAATTACCGGACAATTTCGAATTCCGGAAAAGATTGAATTTTTAGCTGGTAAAGACAATCCCGTTGTTGTTCATAAAGAACATAAAGTAATGTATAAATTTGATATTACAAAAATTATGTTCAGTAAAGGTAATCTTAATGAAAGAAAAAAATTAGCAACCCTAGTAAAACCTGGAGAAATAATAATTGATATGTTTGCAGGGATCGGATACTTTTCTTTACCAATTGGAATACATTCAGAAGCAAAAATAATTTATAGTATTGAATTAAACCCAGTTGCATTTGAATATCTAAAGGAAAATGTAAAATTAAATCATTTAGAATTTAAAATTATTCCGATTTTCGGCAATTGTAAAGAAAAAGTAAAAGAATTAGATGAAAACGGAATTGCGGCAGATAGAATAATAATGGCTGTATTTCCTGCTCCGAAGGATTTCATTTCATCTGCATTATTATGTGTAAAAGATTCTGGGACATTCATTCATTATGAAGGAGTTATAGAAAAGGATAATTATTTAGAAATTTATGATGAGTTTGATAAAGTGGCTCAACAAAATGGATATCAATGTGAATTAATAGAACATAGGGTTGTAAAAAGCTACGGACCTCGGTTATATCATATTGTAGTTGATATATTAGTAAATAAATGAAGGTTAAGAATAAAAATAAAAACTTTTATTACTAAAAAATTAATATTATGAATTCATATTTAATCCTAAGTAGACTGTGGTAATTTTATGAGTCAAGATATAAAGATTTGTTTTGATTATTCCCACGGAAATAAGCTAGTTATTGAAAGTCCTTCATTTATTGACTTTGTTGAATTTTTATTCACTAGTGGGTATAAACTCGGAAAAATCGAAGCAGGAATAAACTCCGTGAAAAAAATAGAAAAATATAATTTATTAATTATTGGTGCCCCCTATAACTCTATTTATTCCGAATCAGAAATAAAAGTTCTAATTGAATACGTTAAAAAAGGCGGGAGTTTATATATTATTAGTAATAATGGGGGCGATCACACCAATAAAACTAACTTATTTGATTTAACCAAGGAATTTGGATTTACATTTTCTCCAGATCGAATTAATGATTCAGTTTATTATTTAAATCTGCAAAAACGTCCAATAATCAAAAAATTCATACATCACTCAATAACTGAAGATCTAAATTCATTTGTGCATTCAGGTGGATGTTCAATTGATGTTGTTGAATACAGTGAAGATAAAAATATAAAAATCGAGATAATAGCATATGGTGGACTCAACTGCTGGAGAGAAATTTATGATGGAAGAAACTGGAATCACGAAGATTGTCCTAATATCCCTATACTTGTAGCAACTAAATTTTACAAAGGAAAAGTAGTAGCTATTGGTAATGTATCAATGTTTAGCTCATTAAGTAGAGAATATGGTTTTGGAGCATTAGATAACTCTATGCTTATTTCTAACATTTTTAAGTGGTTATCTCAAGAACAAATCTCTGGAGGAAAAGCTGTTTCAATAAAATTAAAAGATAGTGTTTATCATTGGGCTAGAAATATTTTAGATGATCAAAATTGGGAATCTATTTCAGATGTAGTTAATTTTAGTTTAAAGTATCTAAAAGACCATTATAAAAACATAATTGAGACAACAAAAAAAGAACGTATTAAAAAAAAGAAAGAATATGAAAAGAAAAAAAAAACCGTTGCAGTAAAAAAGAAAATGGAAGAAGATAAAATATTAGATATGGTCGGAGATAAAAGAGAAAAAATAGATATAGATGAGATAATTTCAGATATTGATAAAGTTGCGGGTACGGATGAAAATACAGCACAAAAAAAAGATAATAAAAATAAATAATGAAAAGATTTCTCCTTGTTCTTGGTTCTAATTGGCATTTGTCTTTAGCAGAAATTGATCTTATTTTAAGAAATCCACCGTTTAAAGGCCGAATTATTGATTATTCAGCTAATATTGCAATAGTAGAAATTGAAGAGGGGTTAAATCCCAAAACATATGTTAATAATTTGGAATTTTTACAATTTTATCTTGGAGGAATATTAAAAATTGCAGTGATACTAGATTTTATTGATATTTCTAAGGTAAAATCAGCATTTCCTGAATTAGTAGTTTCCTATAAAAAAATTAAGCCTTTTAGAACGAGTATATCTAAAAAGTTAAATGATTTATTACCAAAAGTTTTCCCTAAAATTGAAAATGAAAACATTTTTTTTGCGGTTTCAATTTATCCTAATCTTTACATTGATGATTATTATAAATCCATATTAGTTAAACATTTTTTACCCTTTTTAAATGAAAATTTTTCAAGATTGTTAAAAGAAAGGAATGCAAGAAAGGCTATTTTTTATAAATATCCTCAAAGAAATATGGAAACTGGAAATTTAAATCCAATATTTCCGCACCATGTCATTAGGTACAATCTATTAGAGAAAAATCGCGCAGAAATAATTTTTGGTTTCACAGAAGAAGGATGTTATATTGCAAGAACATATACAGTAACTAATCCAAATTTTCAAAAAAAGATTGATGAAAAGCGTCCTTTTACAAGTTTTGAGCGATCCATCCCTCCAAAATTTGCTAAAATTATGCTTAATTTCTTAAACCTTTATGAAAATAAAGAATCCAAAAGGATTCTTGACCCATTTTGTGGTTCAGGAACAATTCTTATTTTTGCATATATTAATGGTTTTGAAGTTTATGGAGCAGATATTAAAAATAAATACGTTGAACATACAATAAAAAATTTAAGATGGGTTGGAAAGATATTAGAAGAGGAAAATATACCGGATTTTAAAGAAAGAATAAAAAATATTGATATTAATGATCTGATAAATATTTTCAAACAATCTTCCTTTGATGGAATATGTACTGAACCTGTTTTTGGTCCTTTTTATAAACAAAAACCAGACTTTAAAGATGCAAAGACTTTATTAGATACAAAAATTCGCCCCACCTTTGAAGAATTAATAAAAATAGCATATCTATTACTTAAACCTGGCAAAAGATTATGTTTAACCTCACCCGTAATTGAAACCGTTGAAAATCTTGAAGTCCAACTCCCTCTTCAAAAAATCGCTGAAAAACATAAATTAAATTTAATTCCTATCTTTAAAAAAAATCGAATCTTCAGTAAGTCTAATAAATTATTACAATTAAACCTAAATAGCTTAAAATCGATTATTGAATCAAAAAAAAATCAAATTATAAAGCGCAAATTTTACCTCTTTCAAAAATTAGATAATAACAAATGAAATTTATGGATTTTTATGGATTTTTATGAAATTTTTAA
>JAHLWE010000189.1 GCA_019058135.1 Promethearchaeota archaeon
ATATATAGATGTATTAGAACTTGATACCGAATATATCTAAGTCGATTATTGATAATAAAGATTTATTGAAATATAATATATACAAAAATTTTAGAGATAGTAAAGTTCTATGAAATTAAAGTTAAAATCAAGATTTCTAGATTTTCGTGATAAGATAAGAACAAAGATCAGAGTAAAGAAAGAGAACTTTGTATTTATTATCTGTATAATTTTAATTGTCTTTATTGCATTTTTTATTAGAATCAGCCCAGTGTTTGTTGGCCCCCCTTTGATAAAAGCGTTTGATCCTTGGATACAATATTATTCGGCAGAATATCTAAGTCAAAACGGGATTTATGAATATTTTCAGTGGCACGATTATAAGTCTTGGTATCCTGGGGGAATTGATCGTTTTAGACTGAGGCCCGGACTACAATTAACAGTCTGTGTTATTTATTGGGTATTAAATGGACTGGGAATTCCTATTGAATTATATGATATTTGCTATTATTTTCCTGCATTTGCTGGAGCTTTAACAGTTTTTGTTATGTACTTTTTAGGTAAGGAAATTTTAGATAAACGAACTGGTCTTCTTGCTGCATTTTTTTTAGCTTTCAATCCTGGACATATGCAACGAACAGTAGCTGGATTTTTCGATAATGAAACAATTGGCATTCTCGGAACATTATTAGTTCTTTTGTTTTTTATTAAAGCAGTAAAAACAGGAAAGATCCATCATGCAATCCTTGCTGGATTATCATTAGGTTTTTTATCACTTAGTTGGGGTGGTTATGTTTATACATTATTAATAATTCCTTTATTAACAGGGATATTAATTTTAGTTGATAAATATTCACCAAGATTATTAATTGCTTATGCGGGAACTGAAGGGGTTGGAATCCTTGTTTATTCCTTATATATTAATTTTTCCCCCGAAGGTTTTTTTAACGATTTTGAATTTTTAGCAGTTTTTCTCTTTTCAGTAGTATTAATTATATTTCATATTTTTTATCGACAAAAAACAATAAACCCAAAATTTTATGATGGCGTATTAACTTTCATGAGATGGGCAATAATACCCATTATTTTAGTTGGAGCAATAGTTCTATGGTTATTTCCTAATTTAATTCCATTTGGATTTGATGCACGATTTACAAGCGTATTTTCTCCTATGTTAAGGCAAGATTTACAGTTAGTTGCTTCGGTTGCTGAGCATATGCCAAGCCCGTGGAGTGTATTTTATTATAATACATTAATTCCGAGTTTATTAGTACCCGTAGGAATATATTTCTGTCTTAAAAGAGGAAATGAAGAGGATTTTTTAATTATAATCTATATTCTTACTCTTTTCTATTTTACAGGCAGCATGATTAGAATTATTTTATTATTTGCTCCTGCAGTAGCTTTAATTGGCTCTTACGGGTTATCGAGTATTTTAAAATTGTTTGGAAGTTTTATTGGTAAAGAAAAAAGTATGATAACTAGACGTAGGAAAAGACAAATAAAAACGACTATTGGAAGTTGGGAATCCTTTGGAGTATATTCTATAGTCGGATTTTTAATGTTTGCTCAAGTTTCTCACGCAGCAGATATTTCGATTAGATCATTAGCTTACTCACAAATTACTCCAGGGGGTAGTCTTCATGATTGGGAAGAAAGTTTGACTTGGATTAGGACTAATTTACCTCCCGGGACTGTAGTAGTAAGCTGGTGGGATTATGGATATTGGATAACTCCAATTGGTAATGCTACTACTGTTAATGATAATGCAACAATAAACCAAACACGAATAGGTGCCACAGGTATGGCATTTATGCAAACAGATGAACTAGAGAGTGCTAAAATTCTACGTCACTTGAAAGCTGATTATGTTCTCGTATATTTTGGTATGTTATATACAGGCTTTGGCGGCGATGAGGGAAAATGGCCTTGGATGGTTAGAATTTGCAATGATAATTATCAGTCGTATAAAAATTTTGGCTGGGAAGCTTATAATTGGAAAGAAAATAGTGTATTTGATGAATCAGAATATCAAAATTCATCTACGGGTAAATATAAAGAAAAGTGGCTTCAGAGTCAATTAGTTAGATTAATGTTTGCTGGATTACCAACTAGGCTAGAGGAAGCAGATACAAATAAATTAGAAGTGAATTACGCTGAGCAAATTGCTGGTAATCCAAGTCGGAATATAGACCCACGTGAACTCGACGATGGTAGATTATGGTCTGAACTTATTCCTTACCACGGTTATTATAACTTCAAAGTGTTTAAACCAGTATTCTTTTCTACACAGGGATTAGTAAAATTATTTCGAGTTGATTATACTGCATTAGATTCCTCAATAGAAATTAACAATCCGAAAGTTTATGATAATGGCTTTGCCAATTTTAAATTAGTAAATACAGGAATTAAAGAGGTAACCTTAGAGAATGTATTCATTAAAGGAGATTCTTATGATTTTACTATTGAAGATAATGACAATCAAATTGAACCAGGAGAGGAAAAACTCGTTTGGATAGATGCCCAAAATGCAGGTTTTGAATTAAACGATATTGTCGAAATAACAGTTAGTATTGAGGCTGAAGCTCTAGAAAAGCAAAAGTATACCTTTGAAAATAGTTCTACTAATATTTTAGTTGAACCAACTCCTACATATGGAATTAAAATCAATAGAGTAAATAGTATTGCTTTAATTAACGAAGATAATTCTAATGCTAGCTTTTATTTAGAAGTAGAAAATACAGGCGAAGGAATTCTTAATATAAATTCAACATCAATAAACGGAATTGAATTCAACAAAACCAATTATCAGCTAAATAATTCATTATTAAAATCAGGATCTAAAATAACAATTTATCTTCCTGAATCTCCAGTCAATAAAACTGCATTAGGAGATTCAATGGACAACTTAAGTGATACGATAAGAGTAGGTACATCTGAAGGATTATTCGATGAAACAATTTTTTCTTATAATATTAAAGATTACAAAATTTCAATAATCCCTGAATACCGGGTGCTATCTGATGAAACAGAAATCTTATTTAGTAATAATCGAACCCAAATTCCTATAGATCTAAATAGCGCTTGTGCCTATGATAATGGCTCAATTTTCATTAAAGTAAAAAACACTGGAACTAAAGTAATAGGATTAGACTCTGTATATATAGATGGAGTATCTAAAGACTTTGTATCAGTTGACGATGATAATCTTCTCTCCATAGATGAGATCAAAGATCTAATAATTGATTACCCGGATATTGAGAATAATAAAGAAATTGAAATAATTATCGCAACATCTGGTTTGGATGGATATATCGTAGCTACAGACGTTGGTTATTTATATCCAATTAGTGATTCTGCAAATTTGGCATTTGTATCAAAGTCTGATCTTAACATTACCCATGTATGGGCTAATGAAACAATTGAGATTGCAATTAAGAATACAGGAAATGCAACGATTAAACTAGATGATGTGATAATAAATGGGACGGAAACTATATCTATTGATAATGTAATTTTTAATTATAACGATAAGACATTGGATCTCCAAGAGATTGCAATATTCTCTTTCAGCTCGACTCAATTTAAAATAAATCAATCAAATGTAGTAGAAATAAATATAACTACTGAATCTGGAATCTCAGTAAAACAATCTTTTATGGCTGAGGTTAACCCAACATGGAATCTGGACAAATATAGTATTGACATTTTAAATACATCCTCAGCAGATTATAGTGAAGATATATTAACACTCAATCTTAAAAATATAGGTGAAGACAATCTAATAATTGATGCATTGTATGTAAATAACACATACATTTCATGGAGTACTATAACAATTGTAGATAATGTAGATTTAACTCTTGAAACAGATGATGAAATAA
>JAHLWE010000018.1 GCA_019058135.1 Promethearchaeota archaeon
ACATTATCACAGCGAAATATTGGCTTAAATTAAACTTTTCAGTAAAAAAAGCTAATCGTTTCTTTTGTGTATTTGAGACGATTCCCGTGGGAATATTATTTTCTTTTAAGATTTTTAAAACATTTTCTAGATTTGGTTTGAGATTTTCATAGATTTTCTCCAATTTGGGATATTGAAGCCTAAAACGAATAAAGAAGATAATAATTTTTAAAGGGTTTGGAATAATTTTTTTATAATTCATAAGTAAGTTTTTATAAGCCTTTAATTTGTTTTCTGAATCAGATTGTTCTAAAATTCTGGCAAAATCAATAAGTCTCATCTTTTCAATATTCTGCCATTTATACCATTTATTTTTAAGTTGTTTTAAGGCAGCAAGTTCCAAACTGGTATGGGTAATTATAATACCGTCAAAATCAAATAATATAATTGGTGGATGGATCATTTTCATCACTTAACTTAGACTAAATATTTCTAACACGGAATTCCCATAAAATTGGATAAACAATAAGACTACAATGATTAATCCAGATATAATCATACCCTTATCAAAAAAAACTCTCACAGGACTTCTAGCAATTTGTGGGTTTACTTTTAGTAAATACATGTATCTCATTATTAAATATAACGCTATAGGTATGGTGAGAACGGAAGAATACTGGTACCATTCAGGATTTTCTATATCGAATATACGAAATGGTCCTAAAATTATATACAACGAGTAGGTCATAAATAATGAACTAGCAACCAAAATATGAAACTCTTCCAATAGTTTTTTTGAGTATTGATCATATACATTTTTATGTTTAGAGGCATTCTCTTCTCCCATTAATATTAAGTCGGCATCTCTTTTGCAAATAACTAAAAACAATGCAATTAAAAAAATTGCTAAGAATAGCCACGGGGATATAAAAACTTCAATTAAAAAACATCCTGCAATAGCTCGAATAATATAAATAATGGATAGGGAAATAATATCAACGAAAGCATATTTTTTGAAGATAAAATTATATAATTGCCCTATGACGATAATTAATAATAACATTAATCCAAATAATAAATTTGGAATTATAAAAATAAGACATAAAACAATGAAAAATATCAAAATGGTTAATAGAATAAATGCAAAACCTTTTGATAAATCACCTGATGCAAGAGGGCGTTTCTTAGATTTTTCTGGATGCGATTTATCTTTTTCAATATCAATAATGTCGTTTACGATATAATTTATTGATGACGCGCAACATGCCAGAATAAATCCCAATACTAAAAAAAACCATAATGAAGAATTTAAAATCATTTCTCCAAAAAAAGCCGCTACAAATATTAATGAATTTTTATAGTATTGTTTTACGCGCAATAACCTTAAAATAGAAATTAATTTGCCAGCCATAGATATCAATTTTTTATTAAGAAGAAATAATTAGTGTAATAATTATTGTTTATTTTTTTGTTTTTCTGTTTTTTCCCAAATTATATAAAAATTTTTTTGGGTGAAAATTTCTTTAAAATTTTATAACTCAATTTACTAAAAATACTTGTTTTATTTTTCTGTAGAATGACAACGGAATCATAACTAAAGAGGATTAGTTCAATTTTTTTATAAGGTATCTCAATTTCCTCTCCAAAGATATTTTTAATTATTACCTTGCTTTTTTCAACCTCATCTTGATTTTTAAAATTAACATTTATATTTTGGATATAACCGATTTCCTCATTATTGACTGGTTTTTTTAGAAAGATTGAAGTCCTAATCTGTTTATCTTTTAGCCATTCTAGAATTTTTAATTCATATGGTTTAGTATTTAAATCACGATAAAAAATTATAGCGATACCATTTTCAGATGTTTTAATAATTAAATCTTTCAAATCATATACTATTGGGTCTAAATTCTCGTCAGAATCACCATTTTCTATAAGTGAAATCTTATAATCACCATATATCTCAGAGGGTATTATATCAGTACATTCCCTTATTGATATAGTGCCTTTCGTGGTAAAGAAGACTTCTTTTCCTTTAAGATTTTCAATTATTTCTATAGATTTTGGAAGTTTGGTTTTATTTATATCCTTATAAATTAGATCATTGGATTTTGACTTAAATATATAATTTCCCTTTGTATGGTCTTCTAATAAATCAACTTTGGTAAGAGTAATTGGACTTTCTTTTTCAAAAAAATATTTTCCATCTATTTGAAATTCTACTGAACTATAGAAAGAAGGGTTAATTTTTTCTTTTATATTTCTCTCTAAATTTTCAATAATGAATTCAACAGGATTTGTAATTTCATTTGTAAAAGAAATATCAATTAATTTACCCAAAATTATAGCTTTGGTGATTTTATCCTCGAATAAATATGTTTTATTAAAATATTTTTGATATATTTCTTTTTTATTTTGGTGTTCCATCATTTCTGGAATATTAGAAATCTCAAATTTTTCTTTAAATTTAGTAGTTGCTACTTTTGTAAATAATTCTCTCGCTTGAGAAAATTTTACCGCATATTTTCTCTGTTTAGATTTTTTCATTAATATAAACGTTAGAAAATCCTCCTTTAAGGGATTTAAATTATCCCCTAGAATTGCTGCAATTCTAAAATAAGTTGGCGGATGAGAGTTTATAAAATTACTGAGTAAAGATAATCTTGAGGGTTGTATCATTGAATTATTAATATATTCCGCAGTACTCATATAATCTAATAAGATATTATATGGTTTTTGCTTCTCCTCTGTGAGTAATAAAGTGTTAAGCCCCACCTCGCGTCCGTGTGCGTAGAAGCTTTCTAGATTATACAGAGCCTTGGCAAGATTAAGACCAAGACCTATTTTTTTTGTTTTTAAGTCAGCTTGACCCTCTAAAATTCTTACAAATATAAATAATATTACAAAAATTCCCAAATTTAAAAATATAAAAACTATTAGTGGAATGGAGGGATTTCCAAATACATAGTCATAATATGTGGCAGGAATATTAAGTATCATTCTGAATATTAAATCAATAGATGTAATAAGTGTTAAAATTAAAGTATGATTTCCTTTTAAATGTGCAAGTTCGTGTGCAATTATCCCATCTATCTCATCCTCTGCTATTTCAGAAATATCTTCAGCAATGATTGCTACCCTTTTATCTAAAAAGGAACCATAAGCCATCGCGTTGAGTATTGGATATTTGCCAAATCCAACTTTAACTTTTCCATGTATCCCTACTTTTCCCTTTAACTTGTTGACTAAGTTGAGAAGTTTCTCATCTTGAACCCTTTTTATTCCCAACATTTTATCTAAAATAGGACCCGAAATGAAATAAATGACCCAATTTGTAAATAGTAAAACTAAATAGATATAATCAATGAAGTTTAAAGGAGTATATTGATTTATGAAGATAACCACTAACCATGCGAGAACATACAGGAGTAATGTGAGATATTCGGGACTCAAAAATCTAAATACAACAATGTATTTTCTTCCAAAGTATGCAAAACCTAAGCCTAAAATTAACCAAATAGAAAAAGAGAAAGCAGTATTTATAATGATATCATTATTTACAATTTTTGAAATTATCCCTGAGAAAAAGATTACTGCATAAGTAATTAATGATATATCAAGTAATTTGCTTAATACTTCATATTCTTTTACTTCAGATCTTCCTAATAGCAGATAAATAAAGAAAGCCCCCATAAATGAAGTCATTAAATCTTTAAACAGAAAAAATATAAAAAAGAACAAAAAAGCAATAAAAACAATATCAGCTAATTCACTTCTTTTGCCTTCTTTTACCCAATTATATATTTCATTGACTAAAAAAAAATATAAAAGAAGTGTAATCCAAAATGCAATATCTAATATTATTGTTATCCAGTCAGGAGTAAAAAATACAAATCCAAATAAGTATACAGATAAACCAGACAGCAATAAAGTAAGAATTAAGACTAGAATCCGTTTATTTTTCTCCATTATAAATTATTAATTAAGAAATAGACTAAAAAAGTTATTATTTTTTTAGAAAGTTAAAATTTTAGGGTATTTTCTGTAATTTATCTTCTGGTATTAAATGGTGAGAACAATCAATATGCCTAATCCAGTATAGATTCGCTGGTAGGATGTTATAATTCTTGCCTTCAGGAATTTTTTCATCAAAGGCAAGCTTAACAAGCATATATGGCATATTTGCTTTTGGAATATTATATTCTTTTCCAGCATAAGAAAAATAAAAGCTTGTTGTGAAAAATCGACCAGCATTTATTTCGGTTGGAACGATATTTCCTTCCTTATCTTCTTTTAAATCTACTGAAAACACACCAGTTGCATTTGAATCAATACCCAATACTGCTTTTGTCGCCATTTCATTTACTTTATCATCATGGATAGTTTTTGCTACAACAGGGGTGCCTGTTATTCCTGACGGCGCGAGATAGGGATAAATATATTCTATTCTCTCTCTTGCTTGTGATGTTATAATCTCTCCATCATTGAACACACTTTGAAAGGCAATATTCTTTCCAGGAAGAAATTCTTGTGCAATAAATTCCCAATTTTTATCTCTCGAATACCAATAGCGAATCCAACTTGAAGCAGTTTCTATATTATCAGCAGG
>JAHLWE010000190.1 GCA_019058135.1 Promethearchaeota archaeon
AAGCTAGATTGATTCATTTATTCGAGCTTATTCAACAATCTCATACAGCATTTAATCTCTTAGATTTACAATCTAAATTTAGAAATAAATCTATTTTAATTGAAGGTAAAATGGTTTTTATTTGGGAGAATATAGATAATACGACTTTTGAAAGATTACAAAAGAGATTGATTGATCGAAAACAAATGTCTGAGGAAAAATTTCTTGATATCTATTATAATGTATTTTTTCGAAATAAAAACCAAAATCATTTAATGTTGATGGAAAAAGTGAGACCAAGTTTTATTTATTGGTACAAAAATCATTATCTTAAAGAGTTAGATAATTTATTAAAGAAAATTATTAAATTCTATAGATTAAAATAATGTCTTTTTAAAATAAAATTTAATATCGAATCGTTTTAATTATATCAATAATTAATTGGGACATAGTTTAACTTTACACATTTATGTTATTGATTTTTTACAAAAATTTTTTAGATGTTGTAATTTTTTTTATTTAAAATAATGATTTAATTCTAAAAACATAGTAAAAATTATTGTGAATTGCTAATGTTTGATAAAAACCTATTAAAAAATTTAAAAAATGAAAAAGAAAAATGGGATAAAGTTCACGAGGAAAAAAAAGAGCGGAAAATTAAATTCGAGACAGATTCTGGAATTCCAATTAAAAATTTATATACTCCATTAGATGTAAAGAGCAATTATTTAGAGAATATAGGTTTTCCTGGGAACACTCCTTATACCAGAGGAGTATATCCAAATATGTATAGGGGTCGATTATGGACAATGAGGTTATTCTCAGGTCATGGAAGTTTTTAATAAATTCTATTAAAAACCATACCGCCTGAGGAGACCAACAAAAGATGGAAGTTTTTATATTCTCATGGAGAAACAGGATTTAGTGCAGCTGTTGATGCTTTAACATTTAATGGTATAGATCCAACTAATCCTGACGGAGATGCTGAAGTCGGAACATCAGGAGTCCCATTATATTGTATTGATAGTATGTTTGCCCTTACAGAAGGATTACCAATAGATAAAGTTAGTGTTGCATTAATAGTTGAACCTTTTACTTCAGCACCTGTATGTGCGATGTATTATAATATGGCGAAAATGCGTGGACTTGATATTAAAGCATTGATGGGAACAACACAAAATGATATCTTAACAATGACGGTTGGATATGTTCCTTATAAAAATGTAAATCCTTATCATATTCTTCGATTAGCTTGTGATTTAATTGAGTGGTGTGTACCACAAAAAAATGTCCCAAGGTGGCATCCTATTAATTTTACGGGATATAATTATAGGGAAGGTGGAATTGATGCAATTCAAGAATTAGGATTTGTATTCGCAAGTGCATGTTCTCATATTGATAATTTAATTGAGAGAGGTTGGAAAGTTGACGATTTTGTTAGTCGCCTTGCATTCCATCTTTCAGCTCATAAGGATTTTTTTGAAGAAATAGCTAAATATAGGGCAGCAAGAAGGATTTGGCATAAGCTTATAAAAGATAGATACGAAGCAAAAAATCCAAGATCTATGGAATTTAGATTTCATGTTCAAACTGCTGGAAGCTCCTTAACTGCTCAATCCCCTAATGTAAATATAGTAAGAACAACAATTCAAGCTTTAGAAGCAGCATTAGGCGGAGTCCAATCACTCCACACAAATTCTTATGATGAGGCAATTTGCTTACCTTCCGAAGAAGCAGTTTTACTTGCATTAAGAACCCAACAAGTAATACAGGATGAAACAAGAGTTCCAAATACTATTGATCCATTAGCGGGTTCTTATTTTATCGAGTGGCTAACTGATGAGCTCGAAGAAAGAGTGTTGTCTTATATAGATAAAATTGAAAAGGTTGGAAATATTGCTAGAGCATTAGATACAGGCTGGTTATATAAGGAAATGAGAGATGCTTTTATGCGTAGGCAAAATCGTATTGAAAAAGGAGAAGAAATCGTGCTTGGAGTCAATAAATTTCCAGTTCCTTATGATCAAACAACAACTGTATTTAGAACTAATAAAGAAGCAGTAAAAATTGAACAAGAAAGGATTATTAATTTGCGAAAGCGAAGAGATAACACAAAATTAGAAACACTTTTTGATAAATTACGAAAAGTATGTGAAAAAGAAGAGAATGTAATGCCCATTATGATGGAAATAACAAAAGAAGGAGCAACAGTTGGTGAAATATGCGATATATATAGAGAAGTCTGGGGCATATGGGAGCCGCCCATCGCTATTTAACTTAAAGGAGAGCGAATATCTTGAGTAAAAAAATTAGAGTTTTGATGTCAAAACCAGGTATTGATGGTCATTGGCGAGGTGGCGTGGTTGTTTCAAGAGGTTTAAGAGACGCTGGTATGGAAGTGATATTTGGAGGGTTTCAAAATGTCGAACAAATCGTTGAGTCTGCGATTAGTGAAGATGTTGATGTTATTGGTTTAAGTATGCATTCAGGGGCTCATTTAGCATATACTGAAAGAGTCATAAATCTGCTAAAAGAAAAAGGTGTAAAAGACCACTTTTTAATACTTGTTGGTGGTGTAATTCCAGTGATGGATTTTCCCACATTAAAAGAAATGGGTGTAGCAAATGTCTATGGTCCTGGAACTGTCGTTGCAGATATCACTAAATTTATTGTAGAAAATGTCAAAAAATAATGGTTAATAATTAAGAATAGTTGATTCTTATTCTAATTAAAAAAGAATAAACGATATATTTGGTGTTATTTTTATTTGAAGCGAAATTATGACATTGATGTTTTAATTGAGAAATTTAAAAAAAAGGATAAAATTGCTTTAGCAAGGCTTATAACTCTTGTTGAAAATAATCCTGAAACCACTACTAACATTTTTAATAATTTTGATAGTTCAGAAAACGATTCTTATATTATTGGGATAACTGGGTCTCCAGGCGTAGGAAAAAGCACTTTAGTTAATGCTTTTTCAAAGATTTTATTAGAAAATGGAAAGTCAATCGGAATTATTTCTGTAGATCCAACCTCACCTTTTACTGGAGGAGCTTTTTTAGCAGATAGAGTAAGGATGACGGAATTATCTTTACATACAAATATATTTATACGTAGACTTGCATCGAGATGTTATAAAGATGGTATTTAACGAGCTGTTTTTGACATAAGCTAATTAAATGAAGCTTTCCGAATGGATTTTATTATAACTGAAACAGTAGGTGTAGGTCAATCCGAATTTGATATATTTAATTTGTCTTATACTACAG
>JAHLWE010000191.1 GCA_019058135.1 Promethearchaeota archaeon
AATATTATCCTAATTTTATAAAAATCAATAGGTGATTTAATATGAGTAGTGAAAACAAACTTTTATATGAAGTTAAGCAAAGTGTTGCGACATTCTCAATAAATCGACCAGAAAAGGCACATGCGTTTAATTTAGAACTTACGAAGGCGTTATATAATAAACTTGAAGAAGCAGATAAAGATGAATCAGTTAAATGTATATTAATAAAAAGTATAGGAAATGAAAAAATTTTCAGCGCTGGTTATGATTTATCAATTATAGAAGATGAAAACAAAAAAGCAAAATTAATCGAATTTGGCAGAAAAGTGAATCAAAAGATGCTTCTTATGAAAAAACCAATAGTTACTCAAGTTCATGGAACTGCAGTGGGATTTGGATTTCTGTTAATTATGGGATCAGATTTAAGGATATTTGCAGATAAAACAATTGAGAAAATGTTTTTCAGGTTACCAGAAATTGCAATATCTGCCTATGCACAAACTGGAGCAACTCTCTTACCTCTATTGGCGTTCGGATTGAGTTATGCGAAAAACCTTCTTTTCACTTCAGACAGAATTGGATTAGAAGATTTAAAAAATATCAATTTTCCAACTCGAATTTTCCCCCCAGATAAATTAGAACTTGAAACAAGAAAATTTCTTAAAATTCTAACCAAGCATTTAACAACTTTTTTGTTCTTAATAAAATCATCAATTACATTAATGAATAAACAATTAATAGAGAAATGGTTTGATTTAGAAGATGCTTGCGGAAAAATTGCTTATGAGAAAAAGACACATGCCGAATTAGAAGCCTACATTAGAGATTTATATAAAAAATATTCATAATTTTTTCTTTTTTTGATGAAAAATTATTTTATGTTGTATGAATGATTTTCCATCGTTAGATGCCTAAATTAATTTTTTTGGAGAAATGATTAAATTATTTTAGAATTAAAGTAATTTCCAAAAAATTTTATGATCATATAATATTTTTTTTATCTTTTTCTTCGACTCTAGATTTTCTAATCGCAATAAAATTTCATCTTTATTAAAATTATTAGAAGAAAATGTGTCAAGAATTTGTTCTTGTCTCATAGGATGTCGCTCAATTATAGATAATACTTCCTTTTCGAAATCTGAAGAGTAAAAACCGAATTTTCCGATTTCTGGAAAATTAATGTCGTAATATTCCCCAAAAATTTCATTTAATAGTGAAATAATATTTTTACCAGGAATTTTAACCCATTCTTCAACAGGAGGTCTTATTGGAACATTTATATCGATTCTGTCTGGCCTTATTAAATCAATTTTCTCTTTAATTTTTAATAATTTTTCTTTAGAATCATTAATTCCCTTCATTATCATTATTTCTATCCAAAACTTACCTTTGAAGTTTTTTTGAAAATCTATGAACCCTTGAATCATAGCATCAAATTTAATTGATGGGTGTGGTCGATTTATCCTAATAAACGATTTTTCATCTCCTGCATCTAAGCTAGGTAAAACAACATCGGCAAGCATAAGAATATTTCTAATCTCTAAGTCATATAATAAAGCACCGTTAGTAATTACGCAGACTGGCTTCTTAGAAAACTCTTTTACCTTTAAAATTAATGCTCCCAAATCTCTATATAAAGTAGGTTCACCGCTTCCTACAAATGTAATGTAATCTATATTGTTTTTATTTTGTTTAATAGCAGTTTTCATTTTTGCAATGATTTCATTTTTTGGAACGTAATTCTTTCGTTCATTGGTAAAATTAGTGGTTCTTCCTAATTGACAATAAATACATTGATAGTTACAAGTTTTTGAAGGGAGGGGATCAATTCCCAATGAGCTTCCTAATCTCCTGCTGGGAACAGGTCCATAAACATACTTCATTGATATAATCTTTAAGAAATTTTCCTTAAAATAGATTTATGATTATTAAAAAATATATTTAAATAGGTTTTCTTTAGTTGAAAAATGATGCTTTTTTTCTTTTTGGCAATTCCATTACATTCACTTTTCTTTTAATCCTCATTCTTTTTATATTTTTGAATTGCACGTTTTAGAGTTCTTACTGCTAATTCTGTGCAATGCTTATGATCTTCTGGTAAACCTTTTAAAGCTCCGTCAATATCTTCTGGACTTAACTTTTCTGCATAATCTATTGTTTTTCCCTTAATAAGAAGAGTTGTTTGGCTTGCTGTTGCAATAGAAGCTTCGCATCCATTTGTAATAAAATTTGCTTTCTCGATTATATTATCATTAATTTTTAAGAAGAATTGCATTGAATCTCCACATGGACCTGTATAAGATTGTGAAACTGATATTTCTTTATCTGGAAGCTTGCCCCAATTTCTTGGGTTGTGGGATAAATCAACAATATACTCATTATAAACTTCTATTTCTTTTTTCATAATTTCTTTTTGAAGCTTGTCTTCATGTTTATCAAAATTATCTTTAGCCATTTTCTTTTTACTAATTCTTAAATTTAATTTTATACCTTTATTTTTCTATAATTTTTCGAATTTTATTTACAGTCGCTTTAAAAGCTTTTCCACTTTCAGAATTAGGATATTTTAGAGTAAAAGGTAATCCTTGGTCGCCTTGTTGACCTATTTCTGTTTCGAAAGGAATTTTACCTAGCAATCTGATACCAAAATCTTTTGCAGCTTTTTCTGCGCCTCCACTTCCAAAAATTTTGATGAATTCACCACATTTTGGGCATTTAAATCCAGACATATTTTCAATAATTCCAAGTACATTCCTTTTCATTACTTGAGCCATTTTAATCGTTTTTCGGGCGTCCATTAATGCCACCTCTTGCGGAGTTGTTACCACAATTACATTCTCATCTGGAATTAATTGTAAAATATCTAAAATCTCATCAGAAGTTCCTGGGGGCAAATCACACACTAAATAATCTAGTTCCCCCCATATAGCATCTCCTAAAAATTGTCTTAGTGCAATCATTTTCATAGGACCTCTCCAAATAACGGGTTCATCTGGATTTTGTGTTAAAAAAGCCATACTTAATACATTCATGTTTAGAGGTCCATCAATGGGATGAAATTTATTAGCTCCTGGATCAATCCTTGGTTTTAATTCTGGATTTATACCTAACATCTTTACTACATTAGGACCTGTAATGTCGACATCTAATATTCCTATCCTTAAACCTACGCTAGCTAAACTGATTGCAAGATTGACAGCAACGGTAGTTTTTCCTACACCTCCTTTACCAGAAATAACGACGATTTTATGCTTTATTATTTCCATATTTTTCTTAATATTTTCCAATCTTTCATCCATTGCCTTTTTTTTCTGGTCAATATGTTCTTGTGTAATATCATCTCATCTTTTTATGATTTTATTAATTATTTTTTATCTACTTTTAGTTGTGAATAATTATTCATTTCTTTTAATGGTAATCCTTTCGTTTTATAAATATGTTGTGTATTCATTCTTAATGTCCATTGAATTGAATTACAGATGGAGGCTAATTTAAGATTAAAAACTTCTTAAAAATTCATAGTTCTTCAAAAAAAGTTATAAAATATAAGCAAACATAGTAAGGATCTTTTGAATAATTATTCAAAAGCTTTATTAAAAAAAATTTCTTTATTACAATTGAAAATTAAGAAAACAATAAAAAAAGAGTAGATTATTATTTCAGTTGGACCTGCTGGACATTGAAATGTATCTAATACTTATTAGAGAGTTATGCTATTGTGCTGATTATATAATACCTACGTATGCATAAAGTCTGAAAAATGGATAAGGTTGAAGAATAAGTATGGATGAAATAACTGATAGTTTAGAAGATTATTTAAAAGCTATTTATTTTATTTCTAAAAAAAATAAAGGTGGTTGGGTTTCTAACTCAGAAATATCCGATTTTTTAGGGGTTAAACCATCTTCAGTTTCTAGTATAC
>JAHLWE010000192.1 GCA_019058135.1 Promethearchaeota archaeon
GACAATAAAATTTTATCATTTCTAATTAATAGTTTTATCATTTTCAATTTTATGATTTTTAATAAATCAAATATTTTAATTTTAGTAATTTAATCCCAACTTTAAAATACTTTTATTTTAGAAAATAACCAAAAAGAATTAAAAATTAAGGAGGGTTAGGGAAATTTTTTTCTTTTGGTATATTAAAATTAAAATTTAATATAAAGAGATACGAGTTATGTATAACATTTCTTTTTTTTTTGTAATAATAAGAATATTAAAATATAAATTCATACACGAGATATGTAACATAGTAAATAATTTTATCGTTAGATTGATTTAAATATCTTTTAAATTACAAAATTTTGATTATAACTTAGAGTAAGAATATATATGTCTAATAAAAATTACGATAAGGTTTTCGAAATTGTCGTTTTTAATGATGATAATTTGTGTAAGGTTAAAATAATGATTTGTTTTATAAAGAATATTATATTTTTTTAGAGGTAGAATAATAAAATGTCAGTTACTGAATATGACTTTCTTTTCAAGGCTATCGTCTGCGGAGATGGAGGCGTAGGAAAAACTGCACTTACAATCCGTTTTACTAAAGGTTTCTTTGAACAGAATTATAAATTGACGATAGGCGTCGACTTTCACATAAAAACTATAGATATTCAGACTTTAGAGGGTATTAAAAAATGTAAACTTCAATTATGGGATACTGGAGGTCAGGAACGTTTTTCTTCTGTACGACCAATGTATTATCGAGGAGCATTAGGTGCGTTATTAGTTTTTGATCTAACCAATTTTGAAAGTTTCGAACATTTACCAAATTGGATTGAAGAGATTAAATCAAATTCTAAAACCGATATTCCCATGTTACTTATTGGTAATAAAAGTGATTTAATTAATGAAAGAACAGTAAGTGAAAGCGATATAGAATTATTTTCAAAAAAGTTTAAGTTTTATTATTTAGAGACAAGTGCAAAATCGGGAGAAAATGTTAGCGATTGTTTTGCTATTTTAGCTTATTTAATGATGGGACTTGAAGTTCCACAAGAATTGCTTGGAAAAAAAGAATTATTAAAACCAGGGATGGTACCAATGCACCCAAGCTCTATTCCTGAACCCGCACCAGAACCTGCGCCGGCATTTTCTGCACCTCCTGTTCCTGAACCCGCACCTGAGCCAGCATTTTCTGCACCCCCCGTTCCTGAACCTACACCTGAACCTGCAATCGAGATGCCTCCAACACAAGAAGTACCAAAAGATGGTATTTCTCCAGCTGTTTCTGGACAAGAAACTTTTACTCCCAAAGGTGTACCGTTTTCAGAAAAAACTCCAAAACCTGTTCCACCTCCTCTTGGTTTCCAACCAATATCTTCTGCACCAAAACCACCTAAGCAAAAAGAACCTATGCAAGTATTTCCTAAGTCAGAACCACCAAAAGCAGACAGTCCTACAGAAGATTCTCAACCAATTTTATTTTCAGAATTAGAAAAATCTAAAAGTCCTTCCTTAACACAGTATTTACCTCAAGAAAATTCTTCTAAAGGGAATTTTTTTCAGTCGTTAAGTGAAGCTAGCAAAAAGAGAGGGGAAACAGAGAAAGTTCCTGAGTCAATTAAGATTTTTATTCCATTTGTATCTAAAAAAACCGAACCATCTTCACCTGTTTCAGAACCATCATTAAGAATAATTCCCAATGCAAAAGAAATTAAGAAAAAACAGGAAAAGAAAAAATCTAAAGTGAAACAAAAAAAGAGTGAAAAGAAAAAAAAAGATATGATCATTTGTCGGCATTGTGGGGTCATTTTATCTAAAGAATATAGTTTCTGTAATAGATGCGGAGCAAAACTTTAATCAATTGGCTCATAACGGCGTTAAATCGGCCTTCGCGAAAAATAAGATTATATTAGACTATTTTCTCCATATTTAACTAGTTTCTCTATATCCACATATTGGACATGAAGTCCAAACAGATTTTATCTTACTTTGGCAATTCGGACACACTTTAAGATTTTCATCAATTTTTCTTTGAGGTTTCCCGAATATAGTCAATTCATTATCTTGAATCTTTGGTTGTTGTGGCTCTTGTACTTTTTGTTTTGTGATTTTTTGTCGAGGTGGAGTTAGAACCGAATTACTTTTTTGAGGAATCTTTACAGGTTGAACTTGGCTTTTTTTTATGGGACTACCTTTTTGTGGAACCTTTACGGGATGAAGGGGGCTTCCTTTTTTTACAGGTTGAGGTTGAGATTTATCTTGAAAAATCACTTCTTCTTGAGGTGGTTTGCTTTGTGTTTGTATTTGTGAAACTATTTGTTGAGTTTTTTTTTCGAGTGCATTAACAGTTTTTTTAAAATTTTGACTTTCATAGAGAAATGGTTTATCCGAGACATTCCCTTCGAGTTGTGGTTGTCTAGTTTTTTTCTGAGCTTTAATTGCACTTTGTTTCACTGTTGGTTGAGTTTCAACATAATAAGCAAAATATTTTCCGTCATTATTTTCAATGTAAATTTCACCTGAAGCATCTTCTGCTTCAATATAATAAATTACTTTTGATCCTAAAGGCATTTCTTCGATTTCTGAAAGATAAAAATCTTGGTGTTTTTCCATAGGTACTTGAAACCAAGAATTTCCCCCATCAGCTGTAAATCTAAGTCTTACATCAATAATAGGATTTTCTGGAGATTCATCAGTAATTTTTACTACAATTTTAATTGTTTTTTTAGAGGGAATTTTCTCCATTTTATCAATAGCTGCGGATGTTGATTGGTTCCATGATGTATGGCATTTTGGACAGCTAGTAAACCAATTAAGGTATTCAAAATTACATTTTGGATTAGAACATGTCTTTGTCCAATACCGTGAAGTTTTTATCTTTGCAGTAAGGTTTTTTTTTTTTTTAGCCATTTTTAATTTTTCATTGGTAGTTCAATGAAAATAAATTTGTAATTCTTATAAATAAAATTTTGTATTTATATATGATAAATTTAAAAATATATTATTAAAAAAATAATTTAAATTGGAATAAGTAAGATTAAATATTTGTTTTTGAAAAAGAAAATAAATCAGATCATCTTATTTTTAAAAAGATTAAATATAATTTCTGAAGTATCTGGAAAGTAAGAAAAAAAATACTCATATTGGCTCATGGAAAGAATTAAGTTAATTGAATAATTTTTTCGTGATTAGTTCTAAATCAATGCAAAATTTATCGATATGCTCTTTTTTTACATGTGGCATAATTACTGCTCGCAATATTTTTAAATTATTAAATAATCCCAGCTTCCATTTTTTCTTCCTTAATTCTTCATCGATAATTTCAACTTTCTCACCATTTTCAGTAGTTATTCCAATAATATTCATAATTGGTTTAACAACAACCTTGATTCCGGGGATTTCATTGATTCTTTTCTCAAAATAAGATGTAATTTCCATACATTCTTTCACAATATTTTTATATCCTTCCTTACCTAAATAGTTCCATAAAGCCCAAAATGCGATTGTTGAAGCTCCTATTCGAGTTCCAAGAATATTAAAATGTTTAAAGCCCCCACCAGCAAGATAAGGGATTTCATATCCAAATTCTTCATATAATGATGATGGTTTTAATAAAAAGCCTCCACTGGGAATAGGAGCTAAGCCCATTTTATGAGGATCTGCAGTTATTGATAATACACTTTTTATAGAAAAATCCCATCTCGGGATATTATATCCCAATTCTTTTAAAAAAGGAAGGATAAAGCCACCAAATGCGGCATCCACATGTAGAAATAGACTATTTTCTTCTGATATTTTTGCGAGTTTTTCGATAGGATCAATTAAACCTAATGAAGTTGTTCCAGCTACACCTACAAGACCAATCGTATTTTCGGATATAAGAGATGAAATATGATTTAAATCCAAGTAAAAATCTTTCGTTAATTTTGCTTTTTTTAGGGTAATTCCTAATAATTCTGCACCTTTATCAAATGAAATATGTGCCGATGCAGGAACAATGAATTCTGGATTTTTTTTATTTTTGAACAAGTTTCTTGCGATTCTCATAGCAATAATATTAGATTCAGTTCCCCCAGTAGTAATAGTTCCTACAACATTTCGACATCCGAACAAACCTCCCAATTCTTGAATTATTTCATTTTCAAGTTCCATTGTTCCTGGAAATAAACCCGGATCTCCAAGATTTTTGGAAATATATTTTGAATAAATTTCAGTTGCAAATTTCAGTGGTTCTGAGCACATAGAGCCTAATATAAATCCAGAATCATAAGTTAAATCTTTAGACAGTCTTTTTTCTAGTTCTTCGATAATTTTTTCTTTTGATTTTGCTATATCTTTCATGTATGTCAATGTCTAATAATAAAGATTTAAATAAAATTAATGAAATTTGTTTAAACGTCTGTACATTTTCTTATTATTCTTATAAATAGTAATAAATTCTTGGAATAGCTCATCGTAGATTTTTCTGTTTGCAGGATTGGGTTCATAGATGTTTGAATATTTAATATATTTTGGAATGTCATCAAAAGTTATGTACCCTAGTCCAACTGCTCCAATAAAAGCAGCTCCTCGTGCATTTGCTTCAATTGGGTTCTCAACCTGTCTAATTGTTCTGTTAAGAATGTCAGCATAAATTTGACACCATATATTGCTGTTTGCCCCTCCTCCAATTAAATTTATTGGATTTAAGGGGCGTTTAATATTTTTCTCGACATATTGAGATATCCATCTGGAATTATAAGCAACTCCTTCAAATATTGCTCTTATCATATGCTCTCTATGCGTTTCTAATGAGAGATTATGAAGTCCCCCTCTAACTGTATGATCATCAATAGGAGATCGCTCTCCATATAACCATGGAGTAAATATGAGTTTATTGCTTCCAGGTTCCACCTTCTCTACAATTCTATCAAATATTTTATAAACATCGGGAACTTTCTCTTCAAGAAGTAGCTCATCTTGATGATATAATATATTATCTCTCATAAATGAAAGGCATCCTCCAGCAATTTCTTGCTCGTTTGTAAACAAATATCTTCCTGGAATTGCGGAGACTAAGCTGGCTATACTATGAAATAGATCTGTCTTTTTAAATGGCACATGACATACACACCATGATGATGTTCCAAGGTAGATATGTCCTTCATAATCTCTAACTGCTCCCGAACCTACTGCTGCTGAAGGTACATCTGGTGCACCCATAATAACTTTGACATCCTTATTTAAACCAAACTCATCTGCTACCTCTTTATTAATAGTACCCAAAATATCTGTTGTTGATTTTAGATCTGGATATTGGTCTCTATTAAGTTTTAATTTTTTTATGAGTCCATCATGA
>JAHLWE010000193.1 GCA_019058135.1 Promethearchaeota archaeon
GAAATAAATTGTCTAATGATATTCGAAAGTAGTTTGTTATTAACTCTTGCACTGATTACAAGAAAACTTGATAGACCAATGTTTCACTATCTCCCCGCATTTATTGTGCTGATTGCTATTTCCTCGATATTGGAGGTCACTGTGCTATGAATAGCAGTTCTACCGCAAAGAGACCAGGCGTAAACCTCATGCGCTTTTTTCTGGCCAATTTTTCTTCGATATTTATAGCTAATTTTGCCGGGTTCTTAGCCATCCGTTTCATCGGCCTTAATTTGAGTCTGGTTCTTGGTGGAGTATCCCTAATAGCATTGTATATTCTCATCTCACAAATAATTCTGAAGAGTTCATTGAAGAGAGGCTCGCTTGAGATGATCGGGAAAAGCAAATTAGGTGTGCCTATCTATGAAATAGACGACCAAATCGCAAATGCCTTAGCGGTGGGATTCTGGAAATATTTCGGATATATCATAGTAAGTACGGGACTCGTCGGACTTCTCAACGAATTAGAGTTTTCTGAGATCATAAATCACGAGGATAATCATCTCCACCAAATGCACAATCTCACAATAATAATGCCTGGGATGATGACGCTGATTGTGTGGCTCTCTATTGTATCAATAGCACTATACACTCCCGTTATTTTGGTGTTCGCTTATGTAATGATAGTATTATTTGGTTTAATCTTATCACGCATGTTGAGCCGAAGCATTGAGACATTAGCTGACAAAACGTCTAATCCCGCTGGACTCAGTAGTGCTCTAATGAAAATGGAAGAGCACAATAAGGTTGTCACAAAAGCGGTAAATAAAGCAACTGGCTCTTGGCGGAGACTCTTCTCCTCGCATCCCAGTTCTGGCGAGAGACCTAAGAAGCCAAGTCCGATTAAGGATGCTTCTATAGCTGGCATGTACGTGTCATTCTTGGTTAGCGTCGGGGTTGCAACAAGAATTCTTTTAACCTCAGAGTTCAGCATCTTTCTAGTGGTTTTCGTCATATCTCTTATTCTATCAGTTACTATATTGGGGTCTGGTTTCGTGGTCATTGAGTACTTATTTATCTCTAATCTAATGGGCGTTTTCTCTAAGCGATTCGGCGTGAAGTCATTCTTCTCGATTTACGCTCTAAATGGTATTATTGCTCTCTTAGTAGTTAGTGCAATACCAATAATCACAGGAGAGACAAATCAAGCGATTTTGAATGTTTTTATCATTAGTTCCCTCGTGGTAGCAGTAGTAACTACTGCCATAGGAACTGAACCTTTTAAGAAAGGCATTCTCACTTCCACTTTAGTATGGCTCGTGAACTCGGGAATTATGTTGATTGCATTTCTGATATTGAGCCAGATCATCTTGCTAGGAGCGTAACGAACGCGAACTTATGATGAATTAGTTTCTCGCTTCTGAATGGTTACAAATTCATAGAATAGAGCAAATATCCAAAAAAAATTTTTATATTTTTTTTATAACTTTTTAGTCAAAAATAACGTTGAGTCATTCATTTTGCTGTGAAAATGATGATGTAAACAAATTTTTTCAAGAAAAGGCTAATTTTAATAATCAAAATCTTCTTTCAAAGTTATATATCTACATAAATCAGATTAATAAAGAAATTGCAGGTTTCATTACATTATCAACCTTTCGTTTAAATCTTCCTGATAGCAATAAATATGGTATTCGCCAAGATCTTATTGGATGTATATTATTAATTACAGAAATTCAAATAGACGATCCTATTTTGAATTATTTTTTAGAAAATGGTTTTAATATAGAACGAACAAGTAAAAAATTTCATTACTTAAGTATAGATTTATTAATTAATACCTAAAAATATAGAGAAGAATAATCAAAAAATTGATAAATTCTGTATAATTTAACTTAAGCTCATTTATTTTTGTATACTCGTATTTATTTATATTTTTCGCTTATTGAATCTAATATTTTTTCAAATTGAACACGAAGGTGGCAGAGGTTCATATCCTTCTTTAATTTTTTCAAAATATGTATCAAATAAAAATTTTGATTCTTTTGCCGCTTTCTTTAACGCCCCAAAGGTTGCACCATAACGATAATAATCCAATAATAATTTTGAAACTGCAATATCCCCCAAAGAAAAAAGAGATTGTATTACTGCTTCATTTATTATTTTTTTAATATTTTTTATTTTTAATTTTACTGAAGGTATTTTGCAAATTCCATTTTGAATTTTTTCAAATTTACTTTTTATGCTCATTAAATTAGCTTTAAAAAAATAATCTGTATAGATTTGAAAAGGAGTATTTAATTTAGGGATAAAAGGATTTACATTGACTTTTAAAGAATCTTTTTCAAAACCTAATTCACTGATAACTGTCATTAATTCCACAATAGCATCAGCTTCATCCTCCCATTCACCTGGCAAGCCAATTAAAAAATAAAATTTTATATTTTTAATAGTTGAATCTCTTATAATTTTAACGGCTTCTATTATTTGTTCATTAGAAATCTTTTTTCCTATAGAATATCTAAGATTATTGAAACCAGTTTCAGGTGCTATTGTTATTGTTTTAATATTTCCTTTCTCTAAAATCCCAATTAATTTCTTGGTAATATGATCAATCCTAATTGATGGTATCATAAATTCTATGTTATTTTTCAATAAATAATTACAAATCTCAATAAAATTCGGATGGCTTGTCACACAAGAGCCAATAAAAGTAATTTTTTTTATCTTTTGAAGTTCTCTGGCTTTATCAATCGTTTTAATAATATCTTCAAAACTCTTATTTCTAAAGGGTGTGTTATGATGACATGAGATACAAAATTTACAATTAAATGGACATCCACGATTTATTTCCAGTAGATATGTATCACCAAAAGCTAATCCCTTTTGTTTCTTGCCACCTTTTCGATTGGTTATTGGTAAATCAAAAATTGATTTAATTTGTAATAAAGGCGTTTTTGATTCATCTAAATTTATTAAGATTGTTCTTTTGCAATTATTTTTTATCGAAGGGATAAATATACCATTGATTTTTCGAAAAACTTCTAAGTTATTATTCAAATTGATAAACTTTTCTTTTATTTCTATTGTTAAGTCCAAAAA
>JAHLWE010000019.1 GCA_019058135.1 Promethearchaeota archaeon
AATCTTAAACCATCTCTAAATTTATCAAATAAAATTATATATTATATCGATTGCTTTTTAGATAAAGAGCAAAAATTAAGAAGTATTAATTATATCAAACAAGACGAGAATTTGGAATTAACGTTTATGCAGGATTTTAAAGATATAGGGCACTCTGAGCTATTTAAATCTACATTTGATTTGTTACTTAAAATCAAATCTTTTAATATTCCAAGTTAATTTTAATTTTCATCAATTTTTTCAAAAATTTTTAATATATTAAATTGTTAATGCAGAAATGTTTATGTGTTATTTGTCAGACATGATTTATTCTTTAAAATTAAGAATTTCATTATTAATTTCTCATCCTCTATTAACCAATTAAGGTATATCGACATAAATATTTATATTAAATAAGGATTTTAATAATATTTATACCAATTTCATAACATTAGTAATTTAATTACAGAGGTATATGAATGAGGATTATAACAATTAACCTTCCACACAGATATTTAGATGCCATTCAATGTTTAATAGAGCTAGGTTATTATCCTTCTCGAAGTGAAGCTATAAGAATAGCTCTTCGTGAATTTTTAGGTAGCGAGATAGAAATGTTTTCGAAATTAGAGAAAGGATATTTTGAAAAGATTAAAAGATCTCAATTGAAATCGATGATTGAATTATAAGAACATCAAAATTAATTATCTTTTATTTTATTTTTTATTTTATAAGAAGCGCAAAAATTCTCTTACTTTATTTTTGATTTTTTTTACAATCTTTGGATCATATTTTCTGGCGATATATTCTCTTAATGCGATAAGGCAATCGTTTGAAATTTTCGGTTGCATTAGTTCATCTGAAAGTTTGTCAATTAAATCAACATCATAAATATTGTTTACTTGTTTTAGAAGATCGACAATTTTATCCGCTTGAATAAGAAATTTTTCAATTTCTTTTTTAATAATAATGTTCTGACCTTGAACATCTATTATGTCAAGAGCCTTTTTGACAAGTTCTTCTTCAAATTTTAGTTTACTACTCCATGGACACTGAATAACAATGCCTGAAGGATCAATTAATAATGATTTGTCTTCTGTTAATTCTATCGCATCATAAGTCTTAAATTCAATAGAAGAAATAGTACCTGTCTTATTTAATTGAGTAGGTTTGAATTTAGGAAATAATTCATTTATAGAGTCTGTTAAATCAAGAATTTCTTTGCGTATTAAAATATATATTGGATAATTAAAAATATACCCATGAAGGAGATTATAAAGGATATATGTGCCCCATTTCTTAAGAATATCATTTATTGAAAATTTTGCAATAATATCTTCAGTAAGTTCTACGTCTTCCTCCTCAATAGGTATGTCAAATTGAAAATCTATTTTTTCATATCCTTTCACTACGGCATTATTATCTAGAAATAGAATAAATGGATGTTTATCGCATACTAATCCCTTAGAAACTTGGACTTTTATGTTTCCAAATTTTTTTTGTTGAAATAATGTTTGGGGGAGTTTTATTATTTTTTCGGAAGAACATACAGGACATTTAACATTAATTTCCTTGTACTGTCCAGACATGATTTAGGATTTGTATTTTAAAATAAAATAGAATGTATATTAATTAGTAGAATAAATAATTATTTATTGATTTTGAAATAAAACTAATATTATTTCGAATATGCATATAATCATGGGGATCTTGGACTTAAGTATTAAAAAGTTAATAAATTCAAAATTACTGTTTGATATTAAAATAAAGGGTAAAAAATGAGGTTTGGAATCCAGCCAGTTAGTGTTGATAGTGTTATTGGACCAATGAAAGATTCGCCAAATATTTTAAATATTTTAAAATTCGATTTTACTGAGATTGTTATAGATGCAGTCAAACGTGGTTATAGACATATTGAACTTACTCTTGATATGCATTACGTGTTGCCTGGAGGATTTCAGAAAAAAGATATTGAAAATTTAATAAAAATCAAAGAAGAACATAATATATCTTATTCGGTGCATCTTCCTCTTTGGTCGATTGAACCGAGTAGTCCAAATCGTTATATTAGAAAAGGATCAACTGACTGTTTGATAAATGCAGTAAAGATGGCTGAACCATTAGACCCGGAAGTATATGTTTTACATGCAACTGGGGCATTAGCAGCAGAATTTTCACGTATAGAGTTGCCCGAACAATATAAAAAAATTGTTTTGGAAATATTCTCTGATCATGGAGTGAATGCAATAAAACGTATGATTAAAGAAACGAATTTGGATCCAAATAAACTTGCCCTTGAGACAATAGAATTCCCTCTTGAATATACGCTTGACCAAATCAAGAAGGTTAAAGGTGTAAAATTATGTATTGATACAGGACATGTTTTAGCAAAATATCCTGGTGATTATGACTTATTTGAACTCACTAAAAAATATATAGGTATTACGAGCGAATTTCATTTACATGATGGATATAATTATCCTAACAGGATAAAGCGTAAAAAAATAGAAGATCATATTGCTTTGGGTGAAGGACAATTGCCAATAAAATTTTTGAAATTATTATATGAGAAGAATTTTCGAGGACCTATTGTTTTTGAGTTAAATTTTGATCAAGCAAAAAAATCTTTAGAATTTATAAGAAAACACGTCCCAGAAATAGAAATTGATCTAAATGATTAAGAAAAAGAGAATCATTTATTTTAGAAACCTTAAATTTTAAACGTAACGACATATTAATGAAGAAATTTTTTCTACATTGCCATTTATCATTCTACGATATTTTAGTCTGGAGATATATATCCATTTCATTAATCTTAATAAATAAAGAAAATAATAATAATAAAATCATAATAATAGAAATAATAATAAAAATAGAAATCAATACAAAAAAATAAGGTAATTTTTTTATATGACTATTGAAAATTCTGCTATATATCGAGAATTGCAAGAACATCTCGATAAATTGCCTATTGGGTTCCCACCCACAGAATCGGGTGTGGAATTACGCATTTTGAGATATTTATTTTCTCCAGAAGAAGCAGAAATCGCTACAATGTTGAATTTTATGCCAGAATCATTAAAAGTTATTAGCCGGCGTGCAAAAAAGAGAAGTATAACGATTGAGGAACTCAAACAGAGCTTAGATCGGATGGCTCAGAAAGGATCGATTAATTTTGGAAAAAAGATTGATGAAAAGGGAGAGGAAAAATTTTACTCCAATGCACTTTTAATGGTCGGTATGTTCGAGAACCAACTAAATAATCTAACTAAAGAATTTATTGAAGACTTTGAACAGTACTTGGATGAGGAATTTCTTAGAGAATTGAATAAAACACATATTCCCCAATTACGCACAATCCCCATTGAACAAAGCATTACACCAGAGCATCATGTTGCAACATATGATGATATAAGAACAATTATTGAAAACATAGGTGAGCCAATTTCTGTGGCTATCTGTATTTGTAAACAAGCAAAAGACCTCCTTGGGCAACCTTGTAGTCAAACCGACATGCGTGAAGTCTGTTTCCAATTCCGGACGGCAGCTAAGATTTTCATGGAGAAGGGGTTAGCACGTAAAGTGACTAAGGATGAAGCCCTTGAAATTTTAGGGAGGGCTGAGGAAGAGGGGTTGGTCCTCCAACCTGGGAATTCCCAGCGACCTAGTTATCTCTGTTGCTGTTGTGGTTGGTGCTGTGAAATTTTATCAAACCAGAAAAAACTTGAAAAATCAATAGAATTTTTCTCGACTAATTATTACGCTGAAGTGAATCCTGAATTATGTACGGAGTGTGAGACATGTTTGGAACGCTGTCAAATGGATGCTTTGACCATTATTGACGATATTTCCACTGTAAACCTAGATAGTTGTATTGGCTGTGGACTTTGTATCCTTACTTGCCCGTCAGAGGCAATAACGCTTAAAAAAAAAGAGAAAGAGAGAGTTCCTCCGAAAAGGACGGCTGAAACCTACATGGAAATAATGAACAAGAAAGCGAAAATAGCCAGAGAGGAAAAGAATAGATAAAATTTAACTTTTTTATTTATTTTATCTATAGGACAGGTAAATTCTTAGACTCAATTCTTAACCTTCTAATTGTTTATAAAAATTTGGTAATTTCTATAAAATTCCAAAATTTATTCCAATCCTCAATCTTTCTGGTTTTGGAGAGACCAGCCTTAAGGTTATCGGGCTGTCGCTCGTCGCCGAGTTCAAGACATACTTCATTTATAACGCTCTTCTCATTACTTCGGAAATCTTGAAGGAAGTTATCCCGCAATGTTTGAAGACGTCTTAGAATTGCAACCATTAGCGGTAGGGACTGCCCTTTTTCAATCGGGGCTCTATAATATCCACGAC
>JAHLWE010000194.1 GCA_019058135.1 Promethearchaeota archaeon
TAGATGAAAACACACCCGTTATTGCAACTCTCTGTCATGATACTGCTGCAGCAATTGCAGCAGTCCCACTTGAAGAAGAAGTTAAGAATTGGGCTTATATTAGCTCGGGTACTTGGAGTTTAATGGGGTTAGAATTATCTCAACCTATAATAAATCAAAAAGTCCTTAAATATAATTTCACTAATGAAGGAGGGGTTTTTGGAACAATTCGCTTTCTTAAAAATATTATGGGATTATGGTTAATTCAAGAATGCAAACGAATATGGGAAGAACAAAATAGAACAAAAATTTCTTATGATGAAATTGAAAAATTAGCTGAAAGAGCAAAACCACATACTAGTTTTATTTTTCCAGATAATGAAATGTTTTTAAGCCCAAAGAATATGATTAAAACAATCCAAAATTACTGTAAAGGAACATATCAAGATGCTCCTACGGAGATAGATTCTATTTCTAGAATAATTTTTGAGGGATTAGCTTTTAGATATCGTCAAATTCTAGACCAATTACAAGAATTTTCAGATAAAAAGATCGAAAAAATTTATATTATTGGAGGAGGCTCACAAAATGAACTTTTATGTCAATTTACATCCAATGCTACTAATCTTCCTGTAGATGCTGGACCAAGTGAAGCTACAACTATTGGAAATATTTTAATGCAGACTGTAGCGACAGATCAAATAGAATCAGTTCAGCAATTACGCTATATTGTTAGGAATTCATTCGAAATAAAATCATTTAACCCAAAAAATAATTCAAAATGGGAAAAAGCTTATAAATTGTATTTAAAATATCAAGAAATACAAAAAGATAAGCCGATTAATTAACCTCAAATGCATAAATATTAAAAAAGAAAATAATATATAATATTTGAATGGATAAGAAAAGAATCGTAAGATATAGAGAAAAATTAGAACAAATAGACGAATTCTTAAATTATCTTAAGGAATGGGAAGTTATTAGGAAATGGTATCAAAAGAACTTATAGATCAAATAATTGATGATTTTTCATTTGCATTTACAAATAAAGAGATATTAGGGATCTTATTATTCGGATCTTATATATATAATTGGGAGACAAATAGAAGTGATATTGATATTTGTGTTGTTGCTCCAAATAAAGAAAATTATGAATTATTATCTGTATTTTTACGAAATATAGACGTTGTTTCGAAAAAATATGACATTCGATTTTTCTCTGAATTATCATTATATATTAAAATTCAAGTTATCAGAGATGGAATTCTAATTTATTCACCAGACAAATTAGATTTATATGAATATTTCTATTTCTATCGTAAATTATGGGCAGATCAAAAACACCGACAAGAAATATCTAAAGAAGAATTATTATTGATGTAATTAACCGATAATTAACCCCATTTTCTTTTTAATTCTTTACATGTTACTTTTCTTACAAGATCAACAGCTTTAACAACGTATTTATAGCAAGTCTTTCCCCAAATATCATTATCTAAATATTTTTGGAGTCCGGAAGGATCACTAAAATCTATTCCACAAAGATCTTCGCAAATTACAGAGCCAAACTCTTTCTCAAAGTAATGAACGAATTTAGCCGTTCTTAAATATATTCTTGGTTTAGCTCCAAATTTTAACTCTTGTTGCCCTCCCATTATTATTCCGATTGCAGCACAACCACCACAGATGGCTCCACAAGGCCCTTTCCACCCATGCATGCTCTTAAAACCCCCAAAACCTCCAGCAAGAGGAATTGCCAGATTATTAAAAAAAACACTTTCTAATCCTAATACATCCAAGATACTTATAAAAGTCCAAGCAGAACAGTTTTTATTTTGCTCCCCTTTTGGTAATAGTTTATTTAATTCTTCTATTTTTTCATCAAAACACTTATCTAAGTCAACTTGCTCTGAATTTTTTGCATTCATAATAATTATTATTCAATTTAATTCTATAAAAAAGTTAAAGAAAAGTAGTAAAATTAAAAATAAAGTTATTTCTATTTAGATTAAAATATTCTGTATAAATAAAAAATTTATAGATTTATTATGAAAGTTGCAAAATATTATAATAATGATGATGTTAGATTAGAAGAAATGCCTAAACCTCAGATCAATTATGGAGAACTATTAATAAAAGTAAAAAAATCAGGAATTTGCGGGAGTGATATTTTGGAATATTATCGTTTTGCTAAAATGAAAAAATTAGGAGTAGATAGTCTCGTTCTAGGTCATGAGATGACAGGTGATATTGTTGAAATAGGTGAAGGTGTTTCGGATTATAAATTCGGGGATCGAGTTTTTGTGTCCCATCACGTACCAGATTTCGATTGCCATTACTGTCAACTTGGACATCATACTGCTTGCAATTTATTACACAATACAAATTATGATCCTGGGGGTTTTGCAGAATATATTAGAATTCCTAAAATAAATTTAGAAAAAAAAGGAGTATATCTTTTATCAGAGAATATGACATATGATGAAGGCGTTTTTATTGAACCGTTAGGATGTGTATGTCGAGCCCAGCGTTTAGCAAATATTAGAAAAGGGCAAACGCTCTTAATTTTAGGTTGTGGAGTCTCTGGACTATTGCATCTTAAGTTAGCAAAGGCAAAAGGTGTTGAAAAAATAATTACAACTGATATTAGTGAATATCGATTAAAAAAGGCAAAAAAATTTGGAGCAGAAGTAGTTCTCCATGCAAGTAAGAATATACTCGCAGAGGTAAAAAAATTTAACGAAAACAGCCCTCCTGATTGTATAATTGTATGTACAGGTGCATTATCTGCTGCAAAACAGGCAATAGAATGTGCAGGCCCTGGAACGGTTATTATTTATTTTGCAGTCCCAAAACCCGGTATAAATATAGAAATCCCCATAAATGAATACTGGAGGAATGAGGTTGTTATTATGACTTCTTATGGCGCTGCTCCTGAAGATCTTGATGAAGCATTTGAATGGATTAAATCTAAAAAAATAAAGGTAGTAGATTTAATTTCCCACCGATTTCCACTAAGTAGAGCTGGAGATGCTTTTAAAGTAGTCTGTGAGGCGAATGAATCTTTAAAGGTCATTTTCGAACCGTAACAATGTCAATAATAATTAAACTTAAATATTTGTGAATTTTGTAACTTTTAATACGAATTGAATATTATTTTTATGATAAATTTAATTTTTTTTTAAAATTAACTAGTAAATTAATGAATATTCTTCTTACAGGAGCTTTTGGAAATGTCGGATTAAGCACTTTAAAGGAATTATCTAAAAAAAATTATAACATTAGAATTTTTGATATTGAAAATTCTAAAAATAAAAAGATAGCAAAAGATTATGAAGGAAAAGTTGAAATAATTTGGGGGGATTTACGGAATAGTGAGGATGTTAATAAAGCCGTCTCAGGAATGGATATCGTTTTACATGTTGCTGCCATAATTCCTCCGCTTGCTGATGCACAACCAAAATTTGCCGAAGAAGTTAATGTTGGAGGGACCTCAAATATTATTAAGGCAATAGAAATGCAACCCCAAAAACCTCGATTGGTTTATACATCTTCAATAGCAATTTATGGAGATCGCCGTAAATCTCCTTTAATTAGGACTAGCGACCCTCCTAATCCCACAATTGATGATGAATATGCCAAACAAAAGCTAAAATGTGAAGATCTTATCAGATCTTCTAATTTAAAATGGGTTATTTTACGCTTAACCTATATTGTCTCCCCTAATATACTTCAAATGGACCCCATAATGTTTGATATGCCAATAGACACATGTATTGAGATTTGCGATACTAAAAATGTTGGACTTGCTCTTGCAAATACAGTGGAAAATAATGAAATTTGGGGTGAAGCATTGAATATCGCCGGAGGACAAAAATGTCGGATCATCTATAGGGATTATCTTAATAGAATGTTTAAATTATTTGGTCTTGGAACCAATTTTTTACCTTCCGAGGCCTATAGTGAAGATGATTTTCACTGTGGATTTATGGATACAGAAAAAAGTCAAAATTTACTTCAATATCAGAGATACACTCTTGATGATTATTTTAAAGAAGTCAAGAAAAAAGTTAAAGTCTCAAGATTTTTCAATCAAATTTTTCCGCTGATTATTCGGCCAGTTGCTAAAAAATATATACTTAGACAATCACCTTATTATGAAAGTAAATATGAATAATCCCGTAAAATATAAATAAATGTAGAAAAAAAAATTAAGAAAATTTTTTAATTTACCCATTTTGGTAAATTTCAAATGCATCATCTACACTAGCGTTATTATGGACAATTTCTCTTACTGCTTTAATCATTCCAACAGGTTTATCAGATTGAAAAATGTTCCTTCCCATGTCTACGCCGACTGCCCCTTTATCTATAGCATTTTTAGCCATTTGTAAAGCATCTCTCTCAGGAATTTTACGGCCACCTGCAATAACAACTGGTGCCGGGCATATACTAGTAACTTCTTCAAAATCTTCGCAATAATAAGTCTTAACAAAAGTTGCACCCATTTCAGCTGCCATTCGAGACGCCATACCCAAATACCTTGCATCTCTTACCATTTCTCTACCAACGGCAGTAACTGCTAAAACTGGGATGCCATAAGTTTGACCCCAATTTACTAACTTCGAAAGATTCATAATTGATTGTTTTTCATATTCACCACCGATAAAAATCGAGCATGTGATAGCAGATACATTCAATCTTATCGCATCATCTATAGCAACATTGATTTCTTCATTTGAGAGTTCCTTAAGCATACTCGCACCAGCTGAAACTCTCAGAACTATTGGTTTATCAACTTCTGCAGGAACACAATTTCGAAGCATTCCACGTGTTAACATTAAAGCATCAGCATATTCAAAAAGTATATTTAAGTCTTCAAAACGTTTCAAAGCACCCGGAACATTCCCAAAATAACCGTGATCAACCGCTAACATTACACAATGCCCAGATTTTGGGTTAATTATCCGTGATAAGCGATTTTTCATTCCCCAATCCATAGTAATTCACTTACTTTTATTATTTTTTTTGTTTGATTATAATTTTTTAATGTTAATTTAAAATTCCTTATATCTAATACTTCTTAATAGATTAAATTTTTATTAACTTTTTTGATTTTTTTTAAAGACTTAAGAATACCAACTAATAAACTCATTATTAACTATATTTACTTTTATAACTAGATCTAAATTAGATTTAATTTATTACTTTGCAAAAAAAAAAGGTGGCTTCTCCTTGTTAGGAGAAGCCGTCTCCCCCATTACCCTACCCTATGTGGCTTTTTTTAAAAATTTTATATCAAAGTGCTGTATAACTTTTTAATCCTATTTGCTTTATTTCTTAATCTTTGTAATCGAGCAAAATCAATCTCAGTAAAAATATCCTTTACTCTAAATTGTTCAAGATAGAAATCTTCTTGCTGTATTTCGCTTAATTCTTTAAACGGAGTATTTATATGTAAATCTTTTTTTATATATATCAAATTATTTGATAATACTTTCATTATTTTCACTTTTTGAGTTCTTTTTTGTCTCGAACTTTTTTTTTACCCCAAAAAAAAAATATTAAGTACTAAAATATTTTTTTTCACATATATAAACTTTTTGTTATAAGACTTTTTCTTAGAAAAAAAATTCTAATATAAAATCACTTGATAATGAATATTTTTTTACAACAAAAAGATAAAATTAAGAATCAAGTTATAAATTTTCTAGAAATTATAAAAAACCTATAGTAAATGAGAAAAATAAGAGAACTATCATTGTTAATGATAGGTATATGATCAAATTGATTAAATTTTTCTTACTTTTTGTTTTTTGAAAGCGATAATAATATAATAATTTATTTAATATTGCTGCACATAATCCAAAAACAATCATAATAATAGCCAAGTTAAGATCAATCAATCCTGAAATATATGCTGTAGCCGTAAATAAAGAACTTGCACCACCAGATAATAACCCAATCATAATTGCAATTGGTAAATACAACTGATATGGAATTTGGATGTTTTTAAATATAATCGTTAAGAACACCGCAAATAAATAAGTAGAAGAAAAAATTAAAGCTGATTTTAAAGAAAGAGGATTCTTCACTTTTTGAAGGATATGTTTTTTCTCTTTTTTCCTTAAAATTAAGATATTAAAAATTATACCCAGTATAGTTGTTAATATTAATGGGTAAAATAATCTGACGGTTAATTCAGATGAGATTAGAATTATTACTAAAAGAATTCTAATGATCATAGTTTGAAGTAATAATGAAACAGTTGCAGGATGCGCGTCAATTTCAGCTAATTCTTTAGTTGTAGCTTCACTATGAGCAAAGCCACCTAATATAGATAAAATATATAAATTCTCTTCCGACGACGATTTAAGGAGAAAATATGAGAAATATTTAATCGCTAAAATGGTTAGGAAGACATATACTATAGTAATAATTTGAATATCATATATTATTAAATCTTGAGGGAAAAGTATAAACGTTAATATCATAATTGCTAAAAATTCAACAGTTCCCGTCCATTCAATATCTTTTAACTTTTTTATTTTATAGAATTGCTTTTTAGTAGAAAGGATTATTAAAAATATAACTGAAATGGTAATAGCAAGAAAAGAATTATAATAACTAACAATTCCAACAACCATTGCCAAAAGCATAGATAATGTTGTTGTATATCCTGGGTCATCAGTTCTAAATAATCGATAAGAAGTGCCGATTAATAAAAATACAATCATTCCTCCAAAAATAATAATAATAATAAAAAAACCTGAATCTTGCAAAAATTTTTCATATAGAATAATAATTGTAGTAGATATTATGGAAAAAAAAATATGATCCCTAGCACCATATTGTGCAGATACTCTTGTTCGTTCAATTCCGATAATAAAACCGCAGAATAAAGAAACTAATATTGGTATTAAATATTCAATAAAATTTTGATCCATCATTGATAATAACAAAAATATTGAATGAATTTATTTATATTTATTTAGAAATTAAAGTATCTTTCCTTATTAGAAAAATTGCATTTTCTGGACATTTTGAAACGCATAATCCACAACCAAAACATTTAATTCTCTCAAAACGAAATTTATATCCCTCAATTCTTCTAGCTCCAAAATAACACCATTGTTCAAGATTTCCACAACTCTTACATTTTGATAAGTCTGTTTTGGCTATGAAATCAGATTTTATAATTTGAGGAGAACCACTTTTTATAAATTTACTCAATATTACACAACAGCAAGGGCAACAGTTGCACACAACATAGTAAAAATTCGGATTTGGAAAATATATTAACTGATGAACTAAACCTCGTTGATCACAATCTTCTAATAATTCAAATATTTTTTGTTTTGAAACTCGTTTTAATTCCTCTGATTTGTAAGGTATCTCGTATAAAGATTGTCCAAAGCCAATATGTATGCAAGTTTTAATTGGATTATCACAGTTTTTATAGGTTAACCTGCAATAACAATCCCCAATACCTACCACATTTGACCTGGATACTAGTTTGAAAATTTCTTGGGATGGAAGAAATTTTGTTTCTGGATGAAAATTTACATTTAAAGGAATAACATGTCCACCCCATCTTTTTTTAAGGATGTAAGTATCAACAACTTCAAGTATGTGTATCCTAGTAAATTTTTCCGTTAATCTAAATAATTCCAACATTGGTACTTCAATTATACCTAGCAAGAAAGAAAATATTCTACCAAGATGAGGAATTATTTTTAATAATTTATCAATTTTAGTCTGAAATAAATATTTTTTCCGTTTAATTGGTGGCATTATATTATGATTTGGAATAATAGAATAAATATAACAAATTTAATAAAATAAAAATCAACTTAGATTAACCTTAAAAAGAGTAGGAATGTAAATTTTATTTTTTTAGATTTTGTTTAAATAACTCAATTGTTTTTGATATTTCATTGATTCGAAGTGAAAATTCATTTGGGTGTATGCTCTTTAATTTTTCAAAATCCGAAATAATCTCATTTAATTCATCAATCCATAAATTCATAAGTAATTCCTGCTCCTTACCTTTAACCGCCATACCTATCTCGGCATTTATCATTGATTTTAACCTTTCCAATAGATGTTTTTCATTTATTGCCAGGGAAATCTTCATTGTATCATATTCACTTTCTACTTTTTGTAATTTCGCTGTCATATTTTTTTTGAAAATTAAATATTCCTCAGAAAATTCTTTAAATTTACTGTTAATTACTTCTTCTTGAGTTTTTATTTGCTCTCGAATATATTTGACATCATTTTTTATAGTTTTTATCTCTCCATCAACAAATTTTATCCGGTTCTCAACATTTGTAATTTTTTCATCTAATTTTTTAAATTCATTTATTGTAGTTTCATTTGTGCTCTCTATCTGCTCCATTTTATTTTTTTTCTCGTTAGGAATTTTTATTCACCCCGAATTTCTTTAAATTTCTCCATTTCTTCTTTCACTTTTTTTTCACTTTTTTCTAAATTTAATAAGGAATCTAAATTAAATTCAAAATCCGCTTTTATATCATTTAATTGTTCCATCGTATTGTCAATTGTATCAATAAGTGAATTTATTGGAGTTCTTTTTAAGCTTGAAATTAAATCTTTTATTATGGTTAATTTATTATCAAATGAATCTATAATTTGACCTTTTATTTTATTAAATTCTTCAATTTTTTCCTTATATCTTACATAATCAACTAATTCAGTTCCAGAATTTAAATCCGGGATAGATGATGATATTTTTTTTTTAGTTAATTGAGGTGCTGCTTTACTCGAAATCAAAATTGAGTTTACATCACCTAAATTAACAAACAAATCTTTCAGTTGCTCTTCAGTTTTGTTAATTAAGTTTAAGAATTCCTTTGATATTCCATGAAATTTTTTAGATGTAAGTCCTTTCTCCCATTCCTTTAAAAAGCTAAATATGATTAAATCAAATGCTTCATATAGATTTTCTTGAGTTTTAGCAGAAATTAGAATTAATGGAATATTTTTTATTTTATAATGGTTGGCAATATTCTCTAGTTCTTTTTTAGTTGAAATTAAATCTAATTTATTTCCAATAACAAATGCAATACATTCATCTGTATATTTTGATAAATTTGTTAAATAATCAATTTCTAATTCAGGTAATGTTTCTTTTGGTTGAGTCAAATCAAATACTAAGAAAGCAGCATCTACATTAGTAAAAAATATGGGATTTAAAGGATTAAAAGATTTTTGACCACCGATATCCCATATATTAATCTTAATAGCAGTATTCTTTAACATAAATTCCTTCCTTGCAATACTGCTTCCAATTGTTGGAATATACATTCTTGGTATCTCTTGATCTAAAAATGATTTGACTATTGAGGTTTTTCCAACACCTCCACTTCCCAAAATTACTAATTTTATGTTAATTTCATCAACTAGCATAAAATATTCTCTAAATACTACTCTATCTTGGAATTTTAATTATATTTGTAATACTTAACTTAGGTATGAATGTTTTTCCTTATAAATGTGCCTTTATGATATATTAATAAAATCTAATAAATAAATTACAATAAATAAAATTTTTTTAATTAGAAAAAAATTATATTGAAAGTACTTTATGATAATGATATATTACAGATATGAATGATTAATAATTTGAAAGAAATATATGAAGCTGGTGTAATACTTCGTGGATTTACACTTGTAAATTGTATTATTAGAAATGTCTCGGTAAAAACAAAAAAGGAAGTTCATAAAGATCTTAGATCATCATTTATTTCTGCAATAACACATTTTGTAGAAAAAGCATTTCAAGGCTCTACTCTAGAATATCTTGAATCTGGTGATATTCTTTTTATTTTTATTACTGAAACAATTCAAGCCGGAGATTTCAATGCTGTAGAAAACATACTTGCATATGCTATTTGTGATAAAAAGAAAAATATTGATAAACAAGTTGAAAAAGTTAGAGAAAAGTTGAAGTTAATGTTAATTCATTTTAAACAGAAATATAATAATGAGAATTTTACTATTATTGATAAATTCCAAGATTTTAAACCTGAAATTGAAAAATTTTTTACTAAAAAATAATATGCTTTTTCAAAAAAGTATTAACAACTCAATTTACTAAGATTTTTTGTTGAAAATTGAATAGACGAACAGAATTATTAAATACATAATTATTCTGTATTCTAAATTACTTTATAAGATTTTTTTAATAAATAAGTTTTTTTTACAATTTTCTCTTCTTCTTTTATAACAAAAAGTTTAAATATATGACTCAAGTATTAATTAGGTAAACAAATAAGAAAAAAAAATAAAAAAATTGTAAAAAACTTTAAATAATAGGTAAAAAACCAAAATATCTTTCTGAAATTTAAAAAAAATAAATAGTTTATATACTAAAGATAATCAATAAATCCAGAGTGGCTTTATTACCACTTTTCTCTATTGGGAGGTGTAGGGATGTATATAAAAGAAAATATACTTGCATTGAAAATTATGGAATCCAATCATATCCCAATTATATCTAATCAATTCATGCTCATTTTAAATCCACGCGATGTTGGGGGGCTCCAAGGGGGAAATACTCAACCAAAATATAAAGATCTAACACTGAATAGATAATACTAATCCTATTCTAACAAAAAAATTATCCCCCCTGAAGAATTTTTTTTATTCAATTTTATAAAAGATAGATAATAAAATTTAACAAATAATTATGTTTTCTTTGGTTTTTTATTATAAAAAAAAATCATCTAAATCATTTAACAAACTCCTTTTTATCATAAAAATTATTCAATTAAAAGATAAGATTCCTATCGTTAGATCATTCACATTTATGCCAGCCTAACCAGTAATAATTTCATCCTTTGACATTTTAAAAAATGTATTTGAGTTATTATTTTTTAGGAATACTGAAGGGTTTAAATTCATTTGCTTGTATTTTTTTATCGTATAATTATCAATAATAGCTCCTATTGCCTTAGAATTCCACTCAACTCAATTAAGATTTTTTTTAAAGTAACTAAACCATATTCACTAGATTCTCCTATAATTTTTTCTTGAATATATTTAACTTCCATTTTTTTTGTCTTTTCATATTATTATAGTTCATAATTGAATCAAAATTAAGATCAAATCATTTACATTACATCCTGTAGGCCCTGTAATAATTTCACTTTCGATTTTTTTAAAAAAACTATTTGAATCGTTATTATCTAAAAAGAATATAGGCTTTATATTTTCATTAGTAATTTTATTTAATATAGAATTATCTATTAGAGCTCCCATAGCTTTGCTATTTCCTTCTATACCATCAAGGTTTACTGCCAGGATTAAAAAATTGTAATTAATTTCTTTATTTTTAATTGAATTAAGAAAGCTTACTAACATCTCTTGATTTCTACCACCAATTCCACCCCCTTTTATCGTAACAGTTAATTCGCCCGTTCCAATTAAGGCAAATTTATCAGTTTTCACTTTTTTTGCATTTTCTTCTATGAATTGTGAAATAATTTTAAATAAATTTAACCCATATTCTCTAGCTTCTCCTTTGATTTTTTCTTGAATATATCTAACCTCTATATTATTTTGCTTCAAATAATTTTCTGCGGCTTTTGCAGCATTTTCTACACTTCCTATTATTAAATTATGAACTTTAAGAAAACATGGATCTCCTTTTTTTGGTGTCTCAGGAATCTCCTTCTTATACCCTGATAATAAAATTTTTCTTGCATTTTCCGGAATTCTATCAAATATTTTATATTTTTTTAAATAATTTATTGCATCCTCGTAAGTGGTTTGGTCTGGAACTGTAGGTCCTGAAGCAATCGTATCTAAACGATTTCCTATCACATCGGAAATTATCAATGAAATTATTGTTGGTTCCCCATTTTTATTTGCAGCTTTAGCTAACCGACCGCCCTTAATCGCAGAGAGATGCTTTCTTATTGTATTAATCTCTTTAATATTTGCACCAGAAGCTAATAATAATGAGTTCACATCTTTTAAATCTCCTAAAGTTAAACCTTTCATTGGTAAAGGTAATAATGCTGAACCTCCACCGGAAATTAGACAGAAAATTAAATCATTATTGGAAGTATTTCGGATCAAATCCATCATATTTTTAACTCCATTTATACCATCATCATCAGGAATGGGATGAGATGCAAAATTTAATTTTATCCTACCAGAGAAATTTTTGTCATCAATTTCTAATCCTTTGGGGATATTAATGATTCCGTTAAATGGAATTTTTCCATATGAAATTAAAATATTTTCCAACTCTGCTGCCATAGCACCAGATGCTTTTCCGCCACCAATTATGATACATCTTCTAAATTGTGTTAAATCTAAAGATAAATTATGGATTTTGAGTTGATCTTTATCAATAATTACGGCTCTCTTAATTAAAATTTTTGGCTTTACTGCATCTAAAGCTCTTTCTAAAACGTCAATAAGTATCCTTCTTAATTCTAGATTTTTCTGAGGAATATTCTCATTCAGTAGGATATCTCTATTTTTTATGAACATTTCTTTGGAAATCTCATTGATTTTTATATTAATATTGTATAACTATTTTTATATAATATTTTGAATTTATTATATTAATTTAAATAAATAAAAAGAAGATGGTTAATTTTGGAAGAAGAAAAACCAAAACCTAAAAGTAAATCTATTATTAAAATTCAAGAACTATTAGATAAATATTTTTATAGAATCTTTAATGAAAGCCATTTACTATATACAATAATTTTCTTCATTTCTGCAATTTTGATTGCTTTAATAAGCTTAATTCCAGATTGGGGGGATTTAATTTTATTTTTAGCAACAACAATTTCATTAGCTTTTATATTTTTAATGTTTTTTGGATTAATCCCTAAATTGAATGATTTTTTATTCTCTACAATTAAAAAATTCGATAGGAATAAAATCTTTGGTTTCTTAATTGCATTTGGAATAAGTTTTGTTATAATTCTAGTATATTTTTTATTAGGTCATTCTACTCAATTAACCATACAATTCTTGGGTTGGGATTTAATTCTACCAACTATTTTCATAATAATTTATTTTGGATGGAATCTTATTCAAATATTTTTTCTCAAAGGAGGATTTGAAGATTTATCTGTTAAGATAAATAATAAAGTTCTTCCAAAATCTGAATTATCTGAAACAAAAGAATATCTCGTAATAACCTTTTTAATTTTAGGACTCGCTGCACCAATTTTAATGCAAATTGGTACTTTATATGGATTTTGGTCATATTTTGCGCCAGAAATTGAAGGAGATCCTCTTGATAATCTATATTTGTATATTGGTTGGAATGCTGTCGTCTTTATTATAATTGGTATAACATCATGGCGCTTAATTAGTCTTTATCTAAAAAGCAAAAAGAATGAAACACCTAATATATTTTCTTCTATGTTCTATATTTTTATTTGGATTATCATTTGGTATAGAGCATTCAGTTTCACAAATGCATTACGTGGTGCAACCCAAACGACAGGCACGGATATTATTATGGCAATTCTTGATGTTTTATTAATGGTTGCTACAGCTATTTTAGTTCTAAAAGGATTGGGTGATAAAGCGTATAGTTCTCGAATACTTAATGTAAATAATATGCCTTTCTTCCTTTTCGCTTTTACTTTTTTATACATCGAAGGGCAAATTATAATGATTACTGGAGCTGGTTCTCTCCCGGGATTTTTTACTGATCGTAATCAAATTAATTTAATAAGTAATTTTCTAATGTTAATTATTACCGTTTTCTTCTATATATGGTATTCTGAATATGTCTTAGAAAGGAAAGGGCTCATAATGAGAAAGCATTATAATCAAGAAGAAGTAATTACAATTATAACTGATTTTAAAGAATATCTAAAGAATAATGAAGCGCTTGATATAAATAAGATCGGAGATAAAGAATTTCAAGATTTTTTACAAATGAAAAAATTGGAAATTAAAGGAATCAGACTAATAGAAACTGAACTTAAAAAGGGCAGTGAGGAAGAGATGACCTCTCAAAAAGAGGAAGAAGCAGAAATAGAAACAAGAGATGAAGAAAAAGACTCTTTAGAAAAAAAACAAATAAAGGAAAATTCTAATGAAGAAGAAATAGAATAACTTATAAAATAATTTATTACAAAAAAAAAACCTTCATTCAAACCTCCTTTCTAAATAATACAATACGATTTGTATTGGTCCCTGATTCCTTATTTTTTATACCCCAAATATTAGATGTTTTAGTAAAATATTGTTCATTGATTACAATTCCTTTACAGACAAATCCTGCATTTAATCCTTCAGGAACAATATAATCTTCTAATTTTATTTTTCCTTTCTGAATCTCTCCCACCTCAAATGCTACCCATCCATTTATTTTAGTTATTCTATATAATTCTTTAAAAACGCTACCCATCATCTTTGACCATCTATTTACATCAGATTCCATTGTAATTTTTTTAGAAATAACTTCTGCATTAATGGAATTGAACCAACATCTTAGCCAATTATCCTTTGAATATTGAACTACTTTTAAAAAGGGGGGAGATGTTACTGTTAATTGAACCAAATTCTTATTAATTTCTGGTGTATTTTTTGCATCTTTCGTTAAAAATATTGCAGATTTAGAAATTTCTTTTAAGTAATTTTTTTGTTGCGTAGTTAGGTTTCGTAGTAAAGAGATTGATTTTTTTATAATTCTTTCTTTCACACCTCTATACTCTGGTGTTTGACGACGTTTTCTATTTATTTTAATTTGACGTTTTGGTGAAACTGCTTGATTTGGTGGTAGCGTATAAACGGAAAAAAAACCTATCGAATGTCCAGTCAATCTATTCGTAGCAACCATCCGGATCCATCTATCAATATCATCTTCTTCTCTACTTTCTTTTCTTTCATAAAGATAATTTTTCAGAGAAAGTATTTCCCTCTCTGTTTTTTCGTGATAAAACATAGACAAGTCAATTTCATTTTCGAATTTCAAATTTAACGGAATTCCATCCAATTTATCTTTAACATCATTAATAGAGGGAATATTTAATCTCGGTCTTGCCAAAATTTCACTCAAAGGATTAATATCATTGGAAATTACTTTTCTCTTTAACAAACCCGCTTCAATTATGGTTGTACCCCGCCCACTAAATGGATCATATATAACATTGTCTGGTTTTGTTAATAATTTTAGAAAAAATCTTGGCAATTGTGCTTTAAAGCATGCTCTATATGAAATCTCATGAATGGATGATGCTTGTCTCTGTTTTGACGTCCAAAATTCATTAATATACTTTTCTATCGATTTATTTTTTATTTTGAAAGCATCAACCTGAGTTTTCTGGGAATTATCAAGAAAACTATCTAAATTTTTTTTTAAAGAAAAATTAATCAAATAATTAGAAATATCGAATTCCATGTTTCAAATCCATTTATATTATTCTTTTTCTAAATATTTGAATTTATTTTCATGAACTCCTTATTAGGTTAATAAATTCATTTAATTCATTTTGGTAAAAATTTTACATTAAAAGATTCTATTTTTCCTTTTTTTATTTTTATTTCTCTATATGCTCCACCTGCAGTAGGATGCTCGTACGAACCTAATCCCAAAGCGGGTGTTTGAAATAAAAAAGGTTTCTTATCCCAAATATCTTTTTGATTTTTTAATAACTCGGAATAATTATCAAAAAATACTGCTGCAGGGTTTTCAATTTTTATCAAATTGAATGGAACAGATTTGAATACTTTGCTTTTTTTAATAGGAGTTTTTAATCTAAACTCTCTTAAAGTATGTGTATGCCCACATAACGCTAATAAACAGAAATCTTTACAAAAATTTATCATTTCTTGCCAGTTATTAGTAATAGTTCCATACTTGAGATTTATTTTATCATCAATATTTCTTTTATCTTCTGGGATTCCCTTTTTGGCCAAATTTGATTCTTTTAATTCCTCAAAATTAAGAAAGGTATCTGCGTTTATCTTTTTTTTCAGCTTTTGAATAAATTTTATCTTTTTTATAGGGTTAATTATTGGTCCATGTGTAAAAAGAAATATATTTTCATTTCCTTTAAATTTATAATTTATAAAATTCTCCAAAAGCTTTATTTGAGCATCTGTCATACCAGTTGATGATGGAAATCCCGTAATAAAATCTCGAAAATCTTTACCAGAGTCATACCCTGAGTTCATAAAAATAAAGTGGTTATTCCCTAAAGTTATAATATAATCTAAAGCCGGATTAATTTCTTGCCAATAATTAATCAAGCATTTTCTTAAGGGAGTTAGTGCTCGTATTGGGTCTGCAACCCATTCATCGTATAACATTATTGCTTCTGATAATACTAACCCTAATTTTCTATACATAAATCCCCATCTTAAATCATAATGTCCTAAGCGGAAATCATGATTTCCAGGAATAGTGAAGATAGGACATAGTAATTCTTCACTGGTTATCATCCCAGGTTTATTATAATCTATTCTGTTTAAAATTATATCTTGGAAAATCTTCCAGTTTGTGTTTGGAAAGTTGAAATTCATCATATCTTCTAATTTTTCAATTGCACTAATTAAACAGAAGTCTATAATATCTCCTGTAAGAACTAAAAAGTCAATTTGGTTTTTTTGGACTTTTTCATTTATAATTTTTATAAGTTTTCTAAGTTGATTATTTGGATTTAAAAATCTATTTTCTATTGGTGTAATCTCTTTTTTTTTAAATTTATTAATCAGATCTCTAATTTTGGTCGAAACTTTTTTTGATAGATCTACCTTTAATTTTTCTAAAATTAAGTCATTTCTTTTGGCAAGATGAATATCCGTTGCTTGAACAAACGTAAAATTTTTCCAATCCTGTTTAGTTAACACAAGTGAATGATAATTTATTCGTTTTAATTTATCTGAGATTTTATGAATGATATCGAATATTATAAAATTTTGATGTTTTAGGATAGTATTTATCTCAGAATTATCCGCAAATGATACAGATACTTTAAAAAATTGATTTAAATTTCCAAATGTCTTAAATTTAAGAAGGTAATCCTGAGGAGACAAATAATATTGTTCTTCAAGAAAAGCTACCCGATTTATTGATAAGATATCAGTGTTCTCGATTTTATCAATTTTTAAATCAATTGGAATGCCTCGAAAAGCATTTTTTTTAAGAGAATTATCTTTAGATTCTTTCTCAATTTTCAATCTTTTAAGGGGGATGATTTGGATTGCTTCTTCTAGAGAAGCTTTTAAAGTAATACTAGATTCAATTTTGCTTGTTATTACTAATAAATTGAAAGAATATTCAATATATTTTTTTTTATTACCATATTTTAAAAAACAAGGAATCCCTAGATTCGGACTAACAATTATCGGGAAATCTAAATCAATATTTCTAAAATCAATCAAATTTTTAGATCAAACGAAATTTTTGGGAATTTATCTTTTATAAATTAATTTAATAATATAAAATATTTTACTCCTTAATGAAATTTGGTGAATATCTTATGGAAAGTAGTCAATTTTTTTATATTTGAATTTTTTTTTGAGGATATAATGATAATTATCCATTAAAAAGTAAAAACCAATATTTAAACTTTAATTTCTCGAATCTTACTGGCAATTTCTTTTACTTCTTGAAAATCTTCTACTAGTATTGCCTTCATTAAATCTATTTTTAATTTTTTGACCTTTTGTAAGATTAAAGTATATTTAAAATTAATATCTGCAGATATATCATCTATATGATGATAAAGTACTTTAGCTTGATCAAAATCAAAAATCTCCTGGTTCATAGCCATCTTTTTATATCTTTGGTTAAGATTATCTAACCATTCTCTCCCTCCCTGATTTAATTTAGAAACTTGAGTTATATAACCAGTCTTAATAGCAGACTCAAGTTCTTTTCTATGTAATTCAAAAAGATTTTCAAACCATTCTCTGATTATATCTTCAAAAAATTTAATATTTGTTTCTGGATTTATAAAAAGAGTAACTGTATATAATTCAAAAGATAAAGTTTGCATTTCAATATTTGTTCCCTTTAATTGAAAACCCGCTAAGTCCTTTATATTTATTTCTTCTGAGAATTTTTCTAAAGCACTAATAAACATAGGTATTAACTCAAAATCAGTTTTCATTGCTCCCTCTTCAGCATTTAAGAATAAATCAAAAGCTCCGCCAAATACTTCTACATTTATTATTGTTTTTCCATCTTTATCAGCCACCAAAAAACCTAAATATGGAGGAACTTTTGGCCCTAAAGCGGCTTCTATCTTATAATGTTCTTTCTCAAATTTAATCAATTTTTGCAGAGAAAATTTATCTAAAATTTCTTTAAAATAATTTGTACCTTTATCAGTTAAACTAAAAATTGTTCTATCATTTATTTTTGAAACATCAATATGTCCTTTATTACTCAATAGTTTGCTTATAGAATCAATCATTTCATCAGGAGCTTTCAATCTTATCTGTAAATCATTTTTCGAAATTAAAACACTCTTTTGTAATTCATATAAAAAATCAATAGTATTTTGAAGTAGATTCAAATCAATTCTTTCAGGTGTTACTCTTTCACTAACACATGTATCTAAGATATCCATAAATAATGAAAAATTTGAGGGGAAATACACTTTCTGAATACTTGTAAATGCAATTTTAACTGACTTTTCCTCACCAATAGCATCAAAAATTTTATATTTTAATGCTTTAATTGTTTTTTGTGCTACCAAATCAATTTTATGAATTAATATATAAATGATTGTAGTTGGTGTTAATTCATTTCGAGTTTTAATAACCTTTCTAATAAACTATATAATTTTCTCATGGTCCGTTGTAATATCAATAACTACTATAAGAATTTTTGTATCATAGAAAATTTCTTTATCATCTGTTTCAAACCACCTTGTATTTTCCTGACCTGCTAGATCAAACACTCCAACATTCTCACTTAACTGAAGAATAACTGATTCTTTAGTATGCGTAGGCTCTAATGCATAATCTAATAATTTTGAAGAAGATTCTCCCTCAAAAAAAACTTTTCTTAAGGTGGTTTTTCCCGCTCCAGGTGGTCCAACGAAAATTATCTTCTTACCCATTTTAGATTCTCATTGTTGAATGTCTTTATAAAAATATCTATTCAAAGTACTTTTAATTTCCTCACAAAATTCTATTAATTGATTGATACTAATTGTTTCAGAAATTAAAATTAAATTTTTGAGATCATAATTCGAGAGATTAAGAAATTTCATAATAATATTAAAATTTTTTAAACTTGAAAGTATCATATAATCGATATTATCATTAATGCTCATGTCTTCAAATGATTGGTCAAATTGAGCAATTAATCTATGAATTTGGTTAATTAATTTAAATTTAAATCATTAGACATTGTCTGAACAACTATACTACTATTTTGATTAGTTATAAAACACATAGATTTTGAACGGTCTTTAATTTTTTCATCCAAGATTTCTTTAAAATAAATTGTCTCTTTGGAAAAATTACTCAAAACTCATAAAAGGCATTATAAGTATTATAAATTAAATTTGGATAAAGACTTGTAAAATAAATCTGTAAATTTAATTGTTCTTTTATTTCTTGCTGGATATTTTTTATGTTTTGTTCTCTGTTTTGTTCATTCATTAAGTCGATTTTATGTAGAAATAATATAATTTTAGCATTATAAGACTCTTGTTTAATAATTCTTGAAATTTTTTTGATATCTTTTATTATTATTTCGTTATTTTCAATCCATGTTAGGTAATCAAACATATATATTATAATATCAGTATTTTCGAATGCTAAGGTTTGTTCATTTTTATCATCTAATAAATAATCCAGTTCTTGACCAGCTGAATCGAAAATACCCAAATCCAGATCTAACCATGAATAAATAGAGGGTGTTAAACCACGAGTTGGCTCAAGGGGATTAGATAATAACTCCTGTGGCATCTTTCCTTCAAAAATAACTTGCTTAATACTAGATTTTCCTGTAGCCGCTCGTCCAACTAATAATATCTTTTTCTTTACTATTTCTTTAAAAAACAAATCGAGATTTTCAAAAAAATACTTCTTTCTCTCAATTTTAGGTTTATTTAACACTTCTCTCGCAAATTCAAATAATTTAGATTTGAAATTTTTAAGATGTATTTTCTCCTTCTCATGAACAATAAGGATTATTATTTCATACCCAAATTTTGCAACTTTAGACATATCACAGTAACTAAGTATAATTTGATTCTCCAGATTAATTTCCATTAACTCTTCATTTTGATTTTCCTGCCTATAAGCATGAGTCATATATATTTTGTTAATTAAATTTTGTGATAAATCAAGATTTTCAGGATGTTTAATCTCTAAAACCGCACCCACCTTCTTATCCCAACTAAATAATGCTATGCCTATAACCATTAATTAAACCAAATTTTTAAGTTAATTTTGTTAAATAAATTGAATAAATACTTTATTTCTTAGTTGTTTAATTTGATTATTACTAAATAGATTACGGAATTATGTAAAAGAAATGCTTTCTGTAACTAAGAAAAGAGAATTTTAAAATTTATAGATATGTATATATAATTTCAAAATCACTAAAATCAAATGGTTTTAAAATATAACCATCAGCACCAGCATCTTTAATTTTTTTCTCAACTTCCGAACTTGGAATAGCTGTTAAGAAGAAAATTGGTATATCTTTAAGATTTTCTTCAGATTTTATCATTTTACAAACATCATATCCATTTATATCTGGCAATATTATATCTAACAATATTAATTTTGGAATGTTTGCTTTTAATTCATCTATTCCCTTAGAACCACTAATTACCCCTCTACTAGAATAACCTTTACTTTCAAAAAAAGTTGTTAATAATTTTATGGTCGATGGATCATCTTCGATTAATAGAAGGTCATATTGTCTCTTTCCAATTTCTCCTTTTTCCAAGACTTCCTTTATTTTATTTTCAAGAAATATACTTTTATTAAAAATCTCCTTAATTTTTGATAATACATCTTCTCCCAAATTATCTTTATAATTTTCAAGCAATAACTGTGAATATCCTTTTATCGAAGTTAAAGCCTCTTTTAAATCATGAGAAAGATTTGTAATTGATTTTAAAGGTCCTAGTTTTTTAAGTTTTTCATTAACACCTACTCTTAATTTCTCATTAATAAAAAAATCTACAGCATCTCTTATCAATTTTGAAATGGAAGAATATTTACTACTTTTAATAAAATTATGCCATTTATCTTTAGTTTCTTCTGCAATATAGAGTGATATTCTCTCCTTATCTCTATCATAAATTTTTTCTCCTCTTTTCCACTTTTTAAATCCTTCAGTTATGATACCACGCCAAACAGCATATTTTCCTGTCTCTTTTTCATATTGTTCCATTTCACTACTTTTTTTTTCATTACTCAAAATTGAAATCACCAATAAAAAAGGAAAGATTCACTATTTTTTTTACATTTCTAGATTATTATTATCACAAAGAATAATATAAGTTTTTTCAATTATTAACACAAAATTTAATATTATTTTTCCAATTTTAATTTTATGATGCCTATATTAATAAACGCAATTAATTTCACACCTCCTGGAGGAGAAATTAAAATTTTTTCTGAAGTAAAATCAAACTTTTTTATAATCTCAATAGAAGATAATGGAATTGGGTTTTCCGCAAAAGAAAAGACTCAATTATTCAAACAATTTGGGAAAATTGAAAGATATGGTCAAGGTTGGGATGTTGGAATTGGGGGTACAGGACTAGATCTATATATTATGAAAAAAATTGTAGAAATACACAAGGGAAATGCCTGGATAGAATCAGCAGGAAGAAATAGAGGAAGTAAATTTTCTTTATATCTTCCCATTTTAAAAGATTAAAAATTATTAAAAATTAATGTAAATATTTAAATATTGAACTAAAATCCGAAAAATCAAATGGTTTTGAGATATAACCATTTACTTTGGTTTTTTTAATAAAATTCTCAACTTTTGAACTTGATACAGCAGTTAATAGAAAGATGGGAATATTTTGATATTCTTTATTAGAGTTTATTATTTTACAAACTTCAAATCCATTAATATCAGGCAAAATAATATCCAATAAAATTATTTTAGGAATATTTCTCTTTAATTCATCCAATCCTTTGGAACCACTAATGACACCTTTACAACTATAACCCTTCCTTTCAAAAAATGATGTTAATAACTTTATTGTTGATATATCATCTTCAATTAGTAAAATGTCATATTGTGATTTACTAGTGGGAGAATATTCTAACGATTCATTAATCTTGTTTTCAAGGAAGATGCTTTTATTAAAAATTTCTTTTATTTTTAAAATGATTTCCTCATTGAGTTCTTCCTTATAATTTTCAATTAATAATTGAGAGAATCCTTTTATTGAAGTTAATGCTTCCTTTAAAACATAAGAGATATCTGAAAGATCTCTAAGTTGTTCATCTTTAGTATAATTCTCTTGGGCTATTACTTTTAATTTTTTTTCAATGAAATTATTTACTGCATCCCTTATTAGTTTAGAAATTGAAGTATATTTTGAATTTCTTACGAAATTCTGCCATTCTTCTTTAGTTTCTTTAGATACATAAAGAGCTATTCTCTCCTTAAACCTATCATAAATTTTTTCTCCTCGTTGCCATTTTTTAAGTCCTTCAGTTATTACTCCACGCCAAATTGCGTATTTGCCGGTCATTTTTTCATATTTTTCCATTTCTTCAGTTTTTTTCTCATTCATTCTTTCTCAAAAATTTTAAGTATGAGGATTTCAATATTGTATCAGAATCAAAGAAATCAATTTAATAATTAAAATCATTTTTTTACAAGAAATCAAATTCCATACTGCCCTACTAATTCAATGCATTAATAAACACGCATTATTCAATTTTATTTTGTCTTTTTATATATAGGGTTTTACACACAAAAAACTGCATGTTTGTAATTATTATATAATTCTTTTAATTTTTAAATATTTGTTATAATAGAGTAAATATTTAAAATGAAGAATTTAATAAACACATTACTACAAAAAATATTTAAATATATTGTTTATCACTAATATTTTGTATCAATTTATTATCAAAGAGTGTTGTTATAGTAATATGCAAACATTTGATGATGAAAAGATGCGTATTTCATCATTACAATAATATAGAGTTAAGGTTTTATGAAAAAACGAGTATATCTTGTGAAAGATATTGAAAAAAACATGAAATTATTTAAAGCAGTCCTAAATACAATGCCTGATATTGAAGTTATAGCAGAAACCCATGGTGGTCGAGCTTTTGAATTTTTAAAGGCAGATTGTCCAGATCTAATAATCTTAGACCTTCAACTACCAGAAATGAGTGGAATCGATATTTGTACAGAACTTCGAAAACTTGAAAAATATAAAAACATTCCAATTATTGCTGTCACGTCTTTTGCGATGAAAGGCGATAAAGAACGTATATTAAAAGCAGGTTTCGACACTTATATTTCAAAGCCAATAAATATTAACGATTTTAGGAAAACCGTTAAAAATGTCTTAGTTTAATCTCTTTTTAAAAGAATATTGTTTTTATAAATGTTTGAGTAGGGATATCTATTTCATATAAAAATGATTTCTCAGTCACATATTTGTTATAAGAATGCTGAGTTTTAAAAAAATTAAAAGCAATTATTATAAAAAATATATTTATATAATTAAGCAGTTATTAATAAACAATTTTTAAATTTCTTTTTTTATTTTTTTTAATTCCTTACGCGGTGTAGGTTTAGGAATATCTCCTTTAATATAACCCAATGGTAATACTGTAAGTAAATAGTCCTTTTTACCTATGTTTAACAATTCTTTAGTTTTTTCTCGATCTAAACTGCCAATCCAACATGTTCCAATACCTAGAGACCAAGCCATAAGCATTATACTCATTGAAGCCAGTGTAGTATCTTGAATATACCAGTTTGGACTTTCTGAAATCTTACCCACAATAGCAATGGCTACTGGTGCTTGCGCTATAAAATACCCATAAATCGTTATTTTTGAAAGAGTTTTTAACAATTCCTTATCCTTTATAACTATAAATTGCCATGGCTGTCTATTTGAAGCGCTGGGTGTCCATCTTGCTGCTTTTAAAATCATTTCAATTTCATCATCTGGAATCATCTTATTCTGAAACATTCTTATACTTCTTCTTCTCTTTAGAAATTCCAAAAAATCTTTTGGATTTATCATAATAGTTTAATTTGATTTAGATTAAAATAAATTTTACCAAATAAATTATAAATCTACTTAGCAAATAGTAAAAGTTTTCTCATATCTTTTAATATTTTTTCTAATATTCTATCTCACATTTTTATAAAAACCTATTTTAATTCTAAAATTTAATCCCATTAATAAAAAATATATAAAAATCATTACAACTATTATTGATTGGTTACAAATTTTGGTCAGCTGATGAAATTTAATTAAAAAAATTATCTCTTACCAGATTAACAAATTCCATGACTCGACAAAAATATTTCAATTTTTCTCACTTTTTTTTTACTATTTTTCAATACACACCAAAATCTTTAAATATTTGAAGAGAATATATTAATTCAAACACAAATTTTTATATAAATATAAAATAAAAAATTAATAAAAAACCAAAAAAGTGTAAAAAATTATGGCAGAATACTTTTCATGGAGCCCCATCCGCCGATTAATGAAAAACGTTGGTGCTACAATCGTTGCACGCGACGCTGTTGATGAATTAATTGATTGGTTGGGTGTTGCCAGTAAATCAATAACTACAACCGCTTTGAAGTTAACAAAACATTCGAAGAGGAAGAAAATTACAAAAGAAGATATCTTACTCGCTATTAAATACTTCTAGTAAATCTTATGTTCTCTTTCAAGCGGAGGAATAAATAATTACCAATTTTTTTTCTTTTTTTTTATTATCGATGGATTAAATCTTAATAATACGAATAACATCCTATTATTAGTTTAATTTTTCTGATTTAGAAAAAGAATTTATAACAATATATTATCTTGGATTAAACCTGCTTCTTTCATCATTGTATTAGCTAATGTAATAAATATTTTTTCTACATTTTCTCCTGTTTTAGAGGAACATTCAATAAACCTAATAAATTTTTGTTTTTTTGCTATCTCAATAGCGTCTTCGCTCTGAATTGCCCGTTTCTGAATGAGATCTGCTTTTCCTCCGACCATAATAATAGGAAATCGCTTTTCAGTTTTAATTAAACCTTGATTAAAAACAAGTAACCAATCCTCCATATTTTTTAGGGATGAAAATCGAGTAATATCATACATAAAAATTGCTCCAGATGCTCCTTTTACATAGTCTGGTAAAAGAAATCTAAATCGAGATTCACCAGCGAAATCCCAGATTTGTAAGGATATTAACTTTTCATTGATCTCCAAGTTTTTCACGTAAAAATCCAGTCCAATTGTAAATTTCAAATCTGGATCAAATAAGCCACTAACATATCTTTTGGTCAAAGATGTTTTTCCCACACCTCCGTCTCCAAAAATGCATATTTTAAACGTGGCATCTTTCAAATTTTATACACATTGTTATATTTGATAAAATGTAATTGGGGATTCCAAAGTATTTAATTTATCTCGATTTTAAAAATTTATTTTTTTGGGGATTGTTGCTACAAAATTATAATAAGATCACAGATATTTAATTTTGTTTTGTTATCTTATCTCTAAGAAATCTAAAAATAAATAGTCAGCTATTAAAACTTTAGGGTTAATTAAAAGCTTTTATTTTTGTTTAATTAATATCCTTAGAAGAATTAACACATCAGAATCTTCTTTTAAGGAATGTCTTTTTTCACGATTCCCTTTTTTTTGAAGATATCTTTTAATTCTAACATTATTTGGCTACGAGGATTAATAATGTTTTGTGGGGTTGTTGATGGAATTGACGGTGGTTTTGGAGGAGGTTTGGGTGGTGTTAAATTTTCCAATACCATTCTCTGTTCGCTTTCTTCAATTTTTTGACTTAATTTATCCATTGCTTCTCCAATTTTGGATGGTTGCAGAGATAATTTTATATGTTTAGGAATTTTAGTAGGAACTGCGGATTTTTTAGGTTTTTTCTTTTTTTTAGGTTTTTTCTTTTCAATTTTTGCAGTTATTGGTTTTTTAGCAATTTTTTTGGGAGTTGATACATAATCAGAAGGAACTTTATCAAAAGGAACGGCGTAGATTGATTGTTTTAGATCTGATGGTGTTAATTTATATAAAACTCTTTTTATGTCAGAGAGTCCAGAAACAACTTTATCCATTAATTTAAAATTAATATCCAATATCCTCTGAAGTTTTTCATCAATTTCCATTTCTCTTTTTTCTTTCTTCGCAATAATATCTTTTGAAAAAAATTTTTTATGGTTTTTACGATTTCAGGCTCATGGGAATAAATATTATAAATACTTGTTTGTATTATTTCATAGTTTACGTTTTTTGGTTTCTTAAGAAAGATTCTTGTAATTTTATCAGATAAATATTCAAGTTTGATTTGATAATCGGGATCTTTTTCGATGTCAGGATCTACTTTATTTATAAGAATTAAGATATAGGGAATTTCTTTTAAAAATTCAAGAATTTCTAATATATCATTTAAATATTTAAGAGCAGTTTCATAGCGAACATCATCTTGAGCATCAAATACAAAAATAAAACATCTAGCTGGATAAAAAATTTCTCTGGTTCTTGGATATATTCCTCTAAATTACTTTTTTGCCCTCCAAGATCCCATATTATCAAGTTTAAATTATCCGATTCAAATTCTTGGATATTTGCGCCTATTGTAGGCTCTAAATTAATCAAATCCCCGTAAGTATGATCATGCATTAATCTATTAATAAGAGATGTTTTTCCTGCATAATCAAGACCTGCTACAACGATTTTGCTCTGAGATTTTTTTATATATTCTTTTCTTTTAGTCCATGCATTTGCTATTAAAGTAGCGGCAACTTTTGCATTATTTAATATATTTAAATCCATGTTTGTTAGCGTTGCAAGTTCTAAAAACTCTTCTTCACTAATTGTGGTTAAATCACGTAATATTTTGATATCGATTTTATTAAATTTTGAAATATCCTTTTGCGTAAAATCCCTCAACTTATCTATTGGTATATCTAATAGTGCACTTAAACTGGTTGGATAATAATCTAATTCAAAAAACAATCATAAAGAAATTTAATTATATTTTTAGCTGAGTCTGACATAATATCACTAATCTTGTCTTATTAATCTCATAAAAATTCGAAAATAAAAATGTTCCATCAAAATTTTTTTTTAAAAAGAAAAATTAGTGATTATGATATAATAATGGTTGAATGTAATCAAGAAGAAAGGAAGAAATCTTGTGCTTGCACATATAGCTGCTCGCGTCGGGGTAAATGTTGTGAATGTATAGCATACCATCTTAAGTATAATCAATTATCGGGCTGTGTGTTTGCCAAAATTTCACTAGAAGCAGAAAAGACATACAATCGAGATTTTGAATATTTCGCAGAATTAGTTCTTAAATCAAAATAAAAATTCACATACTTTTCATATTCATTTTATTTTCAAAAACCTTTTTTATTGAATTTAATTTTCTAATTCAAATGGTAGATTTAGAATTTTTTCTTGAGTACTATGAATTCTTGAAACAAGAGAAGGAAAAAGGTAAAAAAATAATTGCATATATGTCTCATGACAATATTCCTGAGGAACTTATCGACGCTGCTGGATTTATTCCATTGAGATTGATCTTCTCGGGAAACGACGAATTAATGGATAGAGGCGCGGATTATTTGCCAACTTCAACTTGTAGTTTTGCTCTTAGTACTATAGGTTTATTTTCAGTAAAGCCGAATAAATATCGATTTCTTGATTTAATAGACTATCTTATTGTATCTAATCACTGCGTTTCGGACATTTGTTCTTCAGAAATAATTTGTAAATATTTTGATATTCCAAGAATTGATTTTTATGTTCCTTATATTCTATCAGAAAACGGACTGAAATATTATAGACTAGAGTTAATAGAATTTAAGAAAAAGTTGGAAGAAATTAGAGGATCTTCTATTTCAAATGAGGATATTATCAATAGTATTGAAAAATATAATAAATTTCGTAAAAATATATCAAAAATAAAATATTTAGATATTTCCGGCTCAGATAAGTTGGAATTATACCAAAAAGCATTATTATATGGTCCAAAAATATTGGAATTGAGAGATTTTAATATTAATAACGATGGTCAAATCAAAATCAAAAATAAGAAAAATGTTATTTTAACGGGATGTTCGATATTTCTTGGTGATGATTTAATAGAGATTATAGAAGAGGGAGGCGGTAATGTCATATTTTTAGATACATGGGTTGGAGACGTTTATTTCTCACAAACATTAGAGGATAATTGGTTAGATCAACAAAAAGAAAACGATCCATTTGATATTTTAACAGAGATGTTTAATAGAAATACTTATACTGATCATGTAGTCCCAAATTTTATGGAATATAAAATTAAAAAAATCGTTTCAATCATAAATAACCTTAAAGAAAAATTGGGAATAAGTAATATCGGTGTAATTAATCATATAATTAAATTCTGCGACCATATGAGCTTACCAAGAGAGCAATTAAAAGAGAAATTACAAGCAAAAAATTATTTTGTGCTAAATATTGAGAGGGATTACGCAAGAGCCTCACATGGACAATTATCCACAAGAATTGAAGCATTTTTGGAGATGATTTAAATGAGTTTAATGACGGATGATGTTATAAATTTTACTTCAATGTTAAGAATGTCCTATGATTTTTTGCATTCCGGACGAAAATTCAACATTAAATCTAATAGAAAAGGAAAGAAATTAATTTCAGTTGTGTTTCCCTTTAGTGACTTAGTATTTGCAGCAAAAGCGATTCCTATTTTCCCGATAAGATTAGAAAAATTTAAAGTTAATACATACTTAGAGGCATTAAATTCGGCCTCAGGTCTTTTTGGTTGGAAGGCAGTGTCAAATTTTTTAGGATTTATAAGAAAATTTGATTTTCTTAAAGTCTTTGATGGAATAATAGATGACGTGATTAATTCACTAAACTATAAATATAATAAAATGTATGATTTAGGGATTGAAGAAGGGGTTTCCAATGACTTTTGTTATGGAATTAAGGCGCTTTATGGCATGCATTCATCAAGACATAATAATTTGGACGCAAACTTAAATGTTATAATAAGGTGTAGTGCCTTTAACAAATATTATGAATCTTTAAAGCGATTTAATGATAATTTAATCTGGTTGGACATTCCGCCGAGAAATATTGGCAATGCTTTGGAAATTTGCACGGAGAATGTAAAAGATACTGCCTCCCAATTAGAAAAATTAACTGGAAATTCCATTACTGATAATGACCTAAGAAAACAGTTTAGAATTAGTAATGAATGTAGAGAATTGTACAGAGAAATTATTTATGAAATAAGTAATTCTGATTTTTACCCTTGTAACCCTGCAACCTTTTCTGAAATCCTCGCCCTTTTGAGCATATCATTTCAAGATTTTAATTCTAATGCTGAGACATATTTGAAAAATTTTAGAAATTTAGTTAAAGAAATGAAAGAAAGGATTAGGAAGAAAATAGGGATGGATGTATCTAATCGACCTCGTATTCTTTTAACACCTCGGTTTGGAGGTTGGGAACCAGAATCTCACAATTTAATATATAAAATGGGAGGTCGACTTCTTTATGCTGATTGGGAAATATTAGGGGCTTTAGAAAATATTGAGGTTTATGCTTATTCTGATCCAATAGAAGCTTACGCGAAGTTTCTAATGGATATTACAACAAAAGGCATTGGTTGTGATAATAATGCCCTAACCGATTCTTATATTAGGGTTGCAAGGAAAATGGATGTTGACGGCTTAATATTTATCGAACTATTTGGTTGTCATTCAATATCAAATTGTTATACAATGCTTCGTCAAAAAGTTAGAAAGGAGCTTGAAATTCCCACAACTGCTCTAACATTTAATAAAATTGGAGAAAACATCGAACAAGTGAAAATAAGACTCGGAGCTTTCATGGAAATGTTTAATTAATATATAAAAAATCAAAAATTTTACTTCTAAACGAAAATTAATAATAAATTTCATTAGATCGCATATTTAAACAAATATTTTTTGTGAAAAAATTTATGGAAAGAAAGAATAAACCACTTTATCTTGATTATACTCAACCTATTGAAAAAAGAGTGGAAGATTTAGTGGCGAGAATGACCCTTGATGAAAAGATTTCACAATTATTGAATGATGCTCTAAAAATTGATCGCTTAAAAATACCTAAATATAATTGGTGGAATGAATGTCTGCATGGAGTTGGTTTTGCTGGGACTGCAACTGTATTTCCTCAGGCAATTGGTTTAGTAGCTACTTGGAACACTCAATTAATGGGTGAGGTGGCAACAGCTATATCTGATGAAGCTAGAGCCAAACATCATGAAGCAGTAAGAAAAAATCAAAGAAAAATATTTCAAGGTCTTACTTTTTGGAGTCCGAATATAAATATTTTCAGAGATCCTCGATGGGGTAGAGGGCAGGAGACATATGGTGAAGATCCTTACCTCACATCAAGGATGGGAGTAACAATTGTTAAAGGACTCCAAGGAGATGATCCCAAATATTTGAAATTAGTTGCAACTCCGAAACATTATATGGCTTATAGTGGGTTGGAATCGGAGCGTCATCATTTTGACGCAAAAGTTAGTCAGAAGGATCTCTATGAAACATATCTCCCCGCTTTTAAAGCTTGTATACAAGAAGGTAAGGCTTTTTCTATTATGGGAGCCTATAATAGAGTCAATGGAGAACCGTGTTGTGGAAGTAAATTACTATTAGAGGATATTTTGCGCAAAAAATGGGATTTTGATGGATATATTGTTTCTGATTGTGGTGCAATTTCAGATATTTTTAAGTTTCATAAAATTGTCGTCTCTCCCGAGGAAGCGGTGGCAATGGCACTTAATGCGGGTTGTGACCTTTTTTGTTGCATTGGGATTGGAACCAAACGAAGTAAAAGGATTGTATGGGATTGGATAAAGGGAGCGGTAGAAAAAGCATTACTTACAGAAGATATCATTGATAAATCAATTAAACGCCTCTTTAACGCACGATTTAGGCTCGGCATGTTTGATCCACCAGAGATTGTTCCATATGCACAAATACCTTTCGAAATGAATGACTGTGAAAAACATAGGGATCTTGCTCGAAAAGCGGCAAGAGAATCGATTATGTTATTGAAAAATGAAAATAATATACTTCCCTTAAACAAAAATATTAAATCAATAGCCATAATTGGACCTAATGCTGATAATTTAGATGTACTCCTTGGGAATTATAATGGTATTCCATCTAAATACACGACACCTTTCCAAGGAATTAAAAATGTTGCGTCACCTGAGACTGAAGTCTATTATGAAAAAGGATGTCCTCTTAAAGAAAAATCTACAGATGGTTTTAATGAGGCAATTGAGATTTCTAAAAAATCCGATGTAGTTATTATGGTATTGGGTATATCACCACGCATTGAAAGTGAAGAAGGTCAGGCAGTAGAATCAGATTTAAGAGGAGATCGAATCCATTTAAATTTACCAGAAATTCAAGAAGAACTTTTAAAGGAAATACACAATACCGGCAAACCAATTATCCTAATATTAACTAGTGGTAGTGCATTATCTGTGAATTTTGCGAAAGAAAATATTCCTGTCATTATAGAAGCATGGTATCCTGGCGAAGAAGGTGGTACAGCGTTAGCTGATGTGATTTTTGGAGACTATAACCCCGCAGGAAGGTTACCCGTGACTTTTTATAAATCAGTTGATCAATTGCCTGATTTTCGCGATTATAGTATGGTAGGGAGAACATATCGATATTTTAAAGATGAACCATTATTTTCTTTCGGTTATGGTCTTAGTTATACGAAATTCAAATATGGCAATCTTCAGA
>JAHLWE010000195.1 GCA_019058135.1 Promethearchaeota archaeon
CAAATATCCTTATGTTTACGACTATGAATGGGAAGTTTTTGATGGGGCTTCTAATTTAGGTAAAGGAGATTTGGTCTTTACAGATGGTAAAAGAAATTTTCTTGTAGTAGAATGCAAATACATTGATCTAGACGACCAAGGAAGAACCGCAAGAACGCGCAGGACAATGAAAAGAAAAAAAATTAAGGAACAAACTCAGAATTATGTTTTATGTTTTAATAATAGGCATTCTGAAGCAAAATCTGTCAAAGGGCTTGGAATTTCTAATGAGGGATTCATTTACATTTAGACATAAATTATAACGTGTTTCCTTTTACAGATTTATTTGGAATTATAAGCTTTATATTCCCTTCTTTTTTTTTTGAATTTTGAAAGCAGCCTAATTTTTTTCATTTAAATATAAACAATTTATTTTATTTTCAAATGTTAGAATCAGCAAGATCAACTAGCAATAAAAGTGAGCAATTTAAAAAACCAGATAACGACGAGTCCCAAGAATATAGTGTTAATGATTTACTTAATATCTGGAGGGATCGTCCGGCAAAGAGAGATATTAAAAGTTGGCCAAATGCCATTAAAGTTCTATTCATCGGCTTTATTTGGGGTGTATTGTTTTCAATATCATGTTTTAGCAGTGGGCTATTAATAACATCCTTTTTGTTTTCAAGCATAATGGTAATTTCCTTTATCATAGTCTCTTTTGGGAACATATTCTTTTTTTATGAGAAGGTGCGTTTTAGGGGAGGAAAAAGAATCGATTTATTTGAGGATTTAAATTTCAGAATTAGAGATAAGAATTCGGATACGCTTTTTATTTTCAATAGGAAGGGATACGGGACAACAGGTTTAAAAATATTTAAAATAGACATTATTCCTGAGACGGTTCATGGCAATGTAAAACGATTTTTAAGGTCTTTAGATAGATTGGGAGTTCCATATACTTATCAAATTATTCAAACTTCTAATATTCAATTGATTGAGAATTCTGCAGAGCTATTCGATAAAGAAGAAAGAAGAAAGGATAGATCTCAATTATTAAATTCGCAAAATTCTATAATAACCTTGTTATATTTAGCAACATCATACTGGGGTAAGACTCTATATTTCTCAGCGACTTTAGATAATATTCAGAAGCAGTTAGATAATTATTCAAAAGTGATATTTTCTTCTTTTACATCGAGTTTCCTACACCATCACTTATCAGAATTAAAGGGTTTGGATTTAATCGACGCCCTTTACACACTCTTTTTTAAGACAAAAGTCGCACCAAAAAATAAACAAGAGAGCATTGAGGAATTGAAGAATAATAAACTCATGATTTCAATGATAATTAGAAGTATTTATCTAATGATTTTTTCAGTTCTCAATGTATTCATTATTCAAAGTTTAGGCGTTCCTTTTAGTTATAATATTTTAATAAACCTAACCTGTAATTTCCTTATTATATACATCTTCTGGAAAGATTTACTTAGTCCCTTGGCGGATAAGTTTATTTTTAGAGGTTTTTACAGACTCAATCTTTTTACGGATTTTAAATTTTTTATGCGAACAGGAATTCCCGATACTTTATTTGTTTGGAATCAGAAGTTGAATTTATTATTAGGCACCAAGATGCTTGCTGTGAAACAAATTAGGTCGAGTGGATATAATGAACCTGATCAATTTTTTCGGGGAATTGCTCCCTTAAAGTTGTCATTTTCATATACAACGATTCAATCGCCTTTTTCTTGTCTAGATCTTAAACATGAATTTGTGAAACATCTTAATGAACTTAATCAACGATATCTAATTAAATATGCTGGAAATAAGGGTCGTTTAATAGATTGGCTTTCAATGAGGGCAAGTATCTGGTGGTTTATGTTCTTTATTTCCGCCAATTCATACAAATTTACTTCTATCATCAATAATAATGTAATTGACAGTTTAGAAGAAGAATTACAGGATAAGTTTGATGAGATTGATTTAGTTTTTCGGACATACTTTAGTAATTATCCACGTGTTGTATTAAAAGACCGTAAATTATTATCAGGACTAAAAGTGATTCTCTTAAAAAACAAGTTTTTCAGGCGAGAAGGGACTTATTTGCCCTATACACTGCTTCAAGGAGTAGTTCTTTCTAACATTAATAAGATCATGGATGAATTAAAGAAAAGTATAAAGACTCAAGTCGCTGCTGAATTTAACACGCCTCTAAATTTACAAAATCAAATCATCGTAGGAAATACGATTAATACCGAATTTTGTAGGGAAGAGATTTCATTTGGATTTAAACTCAATCAGGTTAGAAACCTTCTCATAAGTGGGGGGACCAATTCTCAAAGAGATAATGTCGCTATGAATATTATCTCGGAATTAATTAAAAATAATGTTCCTTCAATTATATTCGATTTCAAAGGAAATTACAGTAAAATAATTAATTCATTTTCAAAAACTAAGTTTAAAAACGACTTCCACTATTTCAAATTGGGACAATCATTTCAAATTTCCTTATTAAAATCAGATATAAAGAATGATATTGATAATACTAAATATTTAGATTATGTTTATGAATGTCTTGGCATGGTGTTTAAATTAGATGATAAGGCAATTTTAGATTTAAAAAAAGAAGTTAAATTACTAGATTTGGAAGTAAAGTCGCTAGAACTCAATGATGAATTAAAAAAGGCTTGGGAGAAGAACCGTAAATTGGAACAATCAATGTCAAAACTTACAGAATTTTTAGACCTGACTCGATCAACCATTAGTGCCTTGGGATTACCGGAAGGAGCTATAACTTCAGAAGATTTTCTAAAAGATGGTAATACGGTAATTATTGATTTGAGTTTATTAAGACCGCCTTATAATCTATTTGGGATGTTTGTAATTATTTCAAAAATCATTAGACATATTGAAGAATTTGAAGATTTCCAATCAAAAATATTGGTTATGCCTAATATTGAATATTTTTTTGATAAATATTATTTAGATAGGTGGATAAAATCTCCTATTATCGATTTATTTCTCGATCCTTTAGCCGAAAAGGGGTTCGGGTTTTTATTCTTGGTTAATGAAATAAATAAACTCCACCCAGCCGTTTATAATTATTTAGAAAATTTCATTGCACTAAAGACAGTCAATAGTTATGATTTTCAAGTATTAAAGAATTTGTTTAATCTTCAGGAAATTCAAGGGCAGGGCTATTATACCAATAAAAGAAAAAATACTTATCAAATAGATTTCTTAAAGCAGTTAAGAGAAGATATGGCTATATTAAAGCGAGAGGATTACGACCAACCATTTCCTGTTAAATTTAGGTTAGATAAGATAAAGAATTTAACTCCTTTACAGTATGAAGAGCTCATCTCTTATATGAGACAATTCGGCTATGATTTCCAGAAAACTGAAAAACAAATAGAGCAGTCCCTTAAAAAAACCTTTTTTCAAAAAGATTTTGAAGGATATTATTATTTAATTGATGAGATTAAAAATTTTCTGC
>JAHLWE010000196.1 GCA_019058135.1 Promethearchaeota archaeon
AAATATCTGTATCATAATTTAAAGTAGTACCATTTGACATCTGTATTTTTTTTAAATTAGTAATAGGTTTTATATCTTTTTTTTCCTCTTTTGTCATTCTATGAAGTATATCTACGAATTCAGTTTTCACAGACCCTGTTATCCCCCAAAGCAGAATTTTTACATAAATTCTTCCATCAGCAGTAACTCGAACCATAAATTTTCACTAAAAAATCTTTCAATCTTTTTTTAAAAATTACTTTTATCTGAATGCGACAATAAAGTATTCTCTAAATATCTATTTTTTTCTTTATTTTAAATATTTTTGATTGTTTCAATCTTCTTTCTTTAGCAAATTTTATTTCCATATAATTCTCAATAGCAATGTTCAAGAATTCAAATTGTATAAGTTCAATTCATTATCTTTAACCCCGGTTCTCCTCCAAGGATTCAATGTAACAAAAATTGATATATAATTATTAAAGTCTTTTTCTTAAATAATGGAGATAGGACTCAGTACCAAATTTTTTAAGCGAATTATTTGAGATTCTTAAGAAAAATATTAAAAAATCTCTTTATTTTACATCCTTTTATAAAATCTCCTTTTATTTTAATAATTTCTTGTTATAATTTTTTCACACCATCCTATTTTTAAATTCCAGCATTTAATCATCGGGACTGGAAGACTAATTTTATAATTCTTTTCGGTCAAATAGATAAATATAAATTACATTCAACTATATTAAAAAGTGATTATAAAATCATAATACTTGACAGAAAAACACTAAAAATTTTAAAAATTCAAGATATTACTTTAGGAATAGATTGTTATTACATTGAAGAGTTCTATTGTCTTTCTAATAACTTATTTACGGTTTTGAAGACTCATAATGATCCGTTAAAAGATAATACATATAAAGATTTAATTGAAATCTAGCAATTCTCTCCCGAAATCCCCGAAATGCGGAAAATTAAAGAAATTACACCCCATTATAAACGATTCTATATCGCACCCTATAATAACAACGGAAAACCTTGCATACTTCTTTACAACATGGGTAAAATCGCACTCATCGACCCCAAACACGGAAAAAATGGAAGAATCCTCTGGAAACGCCCAGAAATTAAATGTCAGCGAGGTCAAGTCTTACCAAATAAAAAATATCTCTATTATTATTCTACATACCTAAACATGGACCCTGACATAATATGCTATGATATTCTTAACGATAAGGAGATCTTCAGGGTAAAATTACGCCCCAAAAACATTCATGGAAAAATATTTTTTAGACCTAATGGATATTACGGCATCGTATCTCATGGTGAAAATCGCTATATTTATGATTTTAAAAAATATTATAATGAGTAAATAAATATTGAATAAAGATTATTCCTTTTTTTATTTACTTTAACTATAATTTTTATTCTAAAATTTAAAATATAATTACTTCAGAAATAAAATATAAATCAAAAATACTGTATCAAGAAATCCCTCGATCCTTAATTGAATTAAAAAAAAAGTAAGATAATTAATAATTTTAATCTGCAATTAAATCATATTTATCAATTAATTCTAAAATACCATAAACTGGCACACCATGATTATACATTGTGTTTGCATCATCTAGATTCCTCCAACAGAATGGACACTCCGTTAACATAATATCAGCACCAACGGCTTCAGCTTCATCAAGCCTTAAACTTGCTGTTTTTAAACTGAAATCAGGATACCCCGCTCTAACTCCACCACCTGCTCCACAACAGAATGAATTCTCATGAATTCTGTACATCTCCTTAAATTTAACACCAGGTAATGCACGAATTATGATTCTAGGCTTCTCAAACCATTCCGCTTTCCATTTATTAATCTTTCTCAAGTCAAATATTAAATTCTTAGACTCATCAATAATTCTTCTCTGAGCATCAATGTAAAAATGCCGACCAGTGTGGCAAGGATCGTGATATGTGACGGCTTTTCCTTTTAATTCTGGATTTTCTTTAAATTTAATTTTTCCATCCTTCACCAAGTCTGAAATTAACTCAAAAGCATGCGATGTTTTAAAGGGTAATTCTTTTTTAATCCATTTCGGATAGTCCACTGTAAAGGTTCGATAGCAGCCAGCGCAAGAAAATAAAACCGTTTCATAATTTTTAAAAACTTCAAGGTTGGTGTTCATTAAATCTTGCGAGATGTCTGTTCTTCCAATCCTGAAGAATGGACTACCGCAGCAAACTTCTTGTGTAACTAACGCAAAATCAATCCCTAATTTTTTAAATATTTTACATGTAGCAACTGCAATATTGATTTGCCTATAACTTGCAGTGCAACCAACATAATAAGCAATTTTTGCGCCTTTTTTATCCAAGTATTCTTCAAGCCCATTTTCTTTTACCCATTCAAATCTTTTGTCTTTATCTCCACCATAAGGATTATTTCTCTCTACTACAATCTTTGAGACTAATTCGTGTTTCTCGATAAGAGGCACTCCAGAAAAATAACAAGCTGCCCGTAATGATTCAATAATATCAACGCATGGAACCTTATTTTCACACTGGACTTCACACATCCCACAAGTTATGCATTGCATTATCGTATCACGGACATTTTCCGAAAACTCTAAATCTCCTTCCATAATACAACGAGCAATCCACATTCTTCCAGCATTCCAAAAACTCTCCCAGCCATATTCTAAACCACTTGGACAGCTCGGAACCATGCCTTCATATAGGACTCCTTTATATTCTCCTACTCCATCTCTGCTTGGATCTCCACTATATGTAAATTTACACGCCTTGCAATGAATACAACGATAAAGTTCTTTTTTCATTACTTCTAATCTTTCCATATCTTTTGACCTCCTTTTCCTTCCATTTATGGAAGCATTAACCTCCCTGGATGCATTATAAAATTAGGATCAAACATTTTCTTAACCTCTCTTAAATATTTCAAATATGTACCTGCTTGAGAGTACATCATTGGTGCATGGATGTAAGGATCCGGTCGATAATTTAACCAACCTCTTTTAATGGAATATTCAGCGGTGATACGATTAATTTCTTGTACTTTTTCAAAATCTTCTTGTTTCGTTGAGTCAAAGCAAATTATTGGCATACAAATAGCTTGTCTACATCTTTCAATGCTTGCAATCCACATTACCGGAGCAATACCATGATCTTCAAGGACCTTATTGTACATTTCAGCAAATTCCGCACAATCTTTCCATGGCGTATACCAGGTTATGAAGAGAAATCCAGCTTCCCAGTAGCCATATGGAATTGCAATTTTGTTAGGTTTCTTTAATCTACTGGCAATTTGTTTTGGATGTAATTCTTGTTTTTTTATAGATTTCGGATCTTTGCATTCTTTAGATTCCATAAATTTCTTAGCAAATTCATCGATTCTTTTTTCAGTATATTCTAATTCTTCTTGAGTTTGTGCCCAGACTTCAAAATTCATCCACCACTTAGAAAATCCAATTTCTTTGTAAAATTCGTAATCATGAGGAACTTTCTCTTTAGGCCAGCGCGTCATTACAAGTGGATAATTTCCACCTTGAACCATAACACAGTGATGTGCAATTCCAAATTCTTGATTTCCAATTTGCCATGTTAAATTTTGCATATCCTGTGGGTTACTCATACCCCAAACCACAACAGTCTTATGTTCTGGATGGGGAAAGATTTTAATTGCTACTTTTGTGATGACCCCCATAGTTCCTTGTGAGCCCATTAAGGTAGACCATAGATCTGGTCCTATACCATATTTATAAAATGGTTTTGCCGTAGGGAGAGCCCACGAACCTGTATAGAGTATATCGCCTCTTGGAATGACTACTTCCGCTGCCATAAATATATCTCCTTGAGGTCCCATGGA
>JAHLWE010000020.1 GCA_019058135.1 Promethearchaeota archaeon
GCTGAGTGGTTTGCACTTATCAATTTAGCTCATATTTTAACTGAGAAACCGGAAATTCGAGTGAAAAGCACAGAGTTTTGTAAAACTTTGGGCACAAGTCAACAAACCGCTTCAAGGCGGCTTCAAAATCTTGAGAAAAAGGGATGGATTATTAGGAAAAAAATGTTCAATGCTCAACAAATTGGGATCACCGATAAGGGTTATCAAATAATTTTTCAAATCTATGAAAAAATTAAGGATATTTATGAGAGCTTTCATGTAATTGGAATCTTAGTTTCTGGAGCCGATGAAGGGCGATATTACGTTTCCATTAAGGGATATTACGAGCAATTTAAAAAAAAATTAGGGTATAATCCTTATAAAGGAACTTTAAATTTGGAGCTCTCAGATCATCATTTTATGATCCTCACGCAAAAATTAGATCGTATTAGACCTGTGATAATTGAAGGTTTTACAGAAGAAAATCGTGGGTTTGGTTCTGTCCTATGTTTTCCAGCAATTGTTTACAAATTACATAATCCAAGTATCAAAAGTATGGGGGCAATCCTAAAAATCGAAAGAACTTTTCACAAAAAGCATGTAGCTGAGATCATTGCAGAACCATACCTAAGAGATCACCTAAATATAAAGGATGGAGATAAAATAGTTGTATTGTTTAATAATACACATTAAAAGAAAAACATAATAAGAATTCCTACCTGCATTAAAGTCCTATTAACAATTTTATCCATGAAATCTTCGAGTGATTCATCCCAAAATTGTTGAGGAATGTTTATAGTTAATAAGATAAGAATAATTAAAGCTGCACCTAAAAAGCAATAAGATATCTTACTTCCATAGTTAATAATGAATTTTTTAATAGATTCTTTTTGCAATATATATAATCTCCTATATGTTTTTATTTTTTATAAAAATTGTTTTAATTTTTTTAATATTTTTATTGATAAAATTTTAAAATAAGATTAAAGATCAGAAAAAAAATAAGAGTACAGAATAAATAACAGCTGAAAGGATCGCCGCAACAGGGAAGGTTAAAAACCATGATGATACCATTCTACGGAATGATTTTCTATCGGGTTTTTCTCCTTTCATGCGAGCGCTGCCAATTAAACCAAATATTAAAATATGACTACCTGATACAGGCAAACCTAATATGGTCGCTCCAAGCATTATCATGCTAGTGGATACTTCTGCCGACAATGAATCACTAGGTCTCATTTTACCGGTCGTTGTTGAGATATTTTTGATAACATTTTTTCCTACAAAAATCAATCCTGTCATGAGCATAAGACCAATAATAAAAGTTAAGATCGTAACAACTTCCTGCGTTAAATCATCAGATCTCATCAAACCAATCAAAACTCCGAGGGCGTTAGCGGAATCGTTACCTCCACGACTAATTTGATTAATACAGACAAATGTCAATATGACATATTGCAAATATTTTTCGGTACTTTCCACCTCTAATAAACCCGCACTACGATATTTCATGAACCGTTTAATGATTAATTGCATTGCTATCGCACCAAAAAAACCTAAAATTGGTGAAATAAACCATCCTAAAACAACTTCACTAATTTTTACCCAATTAATGCTAAGGAAATAATTTTCTCCAGTTGAAATCGCCCATACGAAGCTAATCCCGAAAATTGAGCCAACTATGCTGTGTGTTGTGCTGATAGGTACAGAAGATTTAGATGAAATGATCAACCGAATAGATGTACTAAGCAGGATTGCGATCATCATGAACGAATTATAATTTACAGAATCACCTAACAAACTTGCTCCGATTGTCTTACCAACGTTTCCAGAAAGAAAAATAACTCCTAAAAAAGCCAGCACTCCTCCGAGAATTACTGCTCTTTTAAGTTTTAAGGATCCGCTTCCAACTACATTTGCCATAGTCTCATCGTTACTCCCGATTCCAAAAGCTAGGGCAAATGCTAAAATTATGAGAATTATTATAACCCAGTCCATATCCCATTTAATTCCTATATCTTTTCAAACAAAATAGATTTTAAAATCGATACTTCCAAATTAAACCTCGAATGCCATCGCCAAAATTTTCTGCGTTATTTATCGCTGATAAAGTCTTTTTGATAATTTGGTCATAAAAAATAAAATCCGCGTATTCAGGTTTAAATTCGAACAATTTCTCGAGAAATTGGTATTCTACCTCTCTTGCATCGCGTCGAATATCCTGAATTTGATTAACTAACCTTTCTGCCTCATCGAAATCGTCGAAAATCTTTATTATTACCTTCTTAAGTATTTGCCCAATATTTTTTGCTTTGGCAGCCACATCTTTCAACATTTCACTTAAATCTGGAAAAATTTTGGGTTTATGAATCAGTAATCTCCGAGCGACGATTTCTGCTGCGTCTATAACTTGCTCAACGTGTTTTGCGATGTATAATCGATCTCCTCGCGAAAAAACCATTACTTCTCGTGAAAACAAGCGTGCTGAAATCTCTTCGAATATTCTATCTGCTTCCTTTTCTGCTATTACTGTAGCTTCGCAATATTTTTTAATTTCCTTTGTTTTACCGTCACATAACGCGTGAATGGCATTGTTCATATTATTAAAAGATACTTCAATCTTTTCTGCAGATTGAATGAAGAGTTCTTGTATTTTCACTTTACGAGATTTCTTTTCTTTTTCATCAATTTTTTTTTTAAATTTTTGAAGCAATTTTCATCTACTCCTTGAGTTTTTCTAATATTTTATAAAACTAATTTAAGCTTTTTATTATTAGTATAAAATGAGATAATTAATAAATTATAGAAGAAAACATACAAGTTTAAATTAAATTAGCATTTTCCATCATTGCACGTGCTAAACTTGTAAATACTGATTCAACATTTTGACCAGATTTAGAGGAACATTCAATAAATCCATATAATTGCCGTGACTTTCCAACCTCTATTGCATCTTCTTTAGTTACAGATCTAATTTCATCTAAATCTGCTTTTCCCCCGACTAAAATTATTGGAATATCATAATAGCTCTCTTTTAAATTACTACGAATTATCTCAAGCCACTCATCTACATTTATTAAAGTAGAATATCTAGTGATGTCATACATGAAAATTCCTCCAGAAGCTCCTTTCACATAACCACCAATTAAAGCTCTGAAACGTGATTCGCCAGCAAAATCCCATATTTGTAAAGAAACCTTTCTATCTTCAATCTCAACATCTTTGAGGTAAAAATCAAGTCCAATAGTCATCGATTGGTCTTTAAAAATCCCTGTAACATATCGATTAGTTAATGTAGTCTTCCCTACACCACCCTCTCCACAAATAAACATCTTGAAAACGGCATCTCGCATCTTTTTCACCTTGAATTAGACTATCTTAAAAAATTTTTTCATTGGACTTAATATATTATATACTTCAATCGTGATATTTAAAATAACTTTTTTAATCTTATTGATTATTATATAGATTTACATAATTGTTATTAAAAATTATTATTACTTGGGGAATATTTTAATATTTTATTCTATCTCAAAATTATCATTCTATTTCAGAATTTACTGTTCGAGTTAGATTTTAAAAATTCTTCTTTTTTAATGATTGAACAGGCTTTGACTAATCTAAAAATGGCCGTGCTAACCGTTAATATCATAAATATGGGAAGGCACTCCCAAAGCCACCCTAAAATAGAAGATATTGAGATAAAAAATAATCTTTCAGATCGTCCCATTAATCCAATATCATAATCTCCAGGAGATATATTTTGTGCCCGTGTTCGAGCATAGCTAATAAGAAGGGAGGCTCCCAATGAAATGTAAATAATAAAATTAATTTCAATCAAATTCCAAAATTTTTGGTTCCCAAAATAGAGTAAAATTGCTAAGAAAATTATAATTTCGGAGAATCTATCAGCAATTGAATCCAAAAATCCTCCAATTTTTGATTCCTTTTTCAAAAGTCTTGCAATTGCGCCATCTACTCCATCGAATATACCTACTAAAAAAACAAAAATCCCAAATAGCCATTCAATTTTCAAAACAGTAAGAAAAATAAAACAAAAAAAAGATAAAATGAGCATAATTGCAGTTACGTCGTTCGGAGTAAGACCTATTCTTCCTAATATTTTTGCTAACTTATTAATTAGCGGTCTAAAAATGTAGCGTAATCGAAATTTTGATGGCATTATTTTACATTTAAAAATAACTTAAATGAAATCCTAAATTTTTTTAATATACTTCTTTATTAACCAATATGTTCCTGGGATAATTGAGCCCACAATAGATACAAATAAAATTATATCTACTCCAATAATGAAAAATAAGAAAGCATCTACTCTTATTAAAATATTAGGAAAAGGTGAGGTGGCTTGAAAATATAATAATGTAGGTCCAATTCTAATATATACTAATGATAAAAATATTATTACTGCTAAAAATATTGAACTCGTAGTGAATATTTTTCTTCTTAAAATTATTCCAAAAAATGATGTAAATATAAAAATTATCAAGGAGAAAAAGAGTAATAGTGAATCTAATTCTATATAAAAGTAAAAGTGATTAGAATTTATAATATAATTCAAATAAGATTGTGAATCATAAACCTGGGGCCAAGAAAGTGCCCATGTGATGATTATCATGCCAATTACTTGTAATATTCCAGCAACAATATTTAAAAAATACAAGTATTTTGAAAATTCTTGAATCTCTTTACCTCTAAATTTCATACTTAGATGTGAAGTGCTTTTCTTCAATTCCTCTATTTTGTCTAAAACATCAATGGGGGCTCTACTATCTATTTTTTTAAATTTATATGGTATATACTTTTTCTTCAATTCTCCTAAAAGGCCTCTAGCTTCAAATTTTTTTCTTGCTGTTGCTTTCTTTTCTTCTAAATACCAAATGATATCTCTTCTAGTATCCACTAAAACTGTGACATCATCAATGGAAATCGCATCAGACTTTATCCATTGATTATTTTTCAATAAGTATGAGAAAAGTTTTGAAGACATGTTTCTAATCAGTTTTAATAATAAATTCAACTAATATTATTGTCAATCTCTATTAAATATTTTACTCAATGTAATATATTAATAAAATTATTTTATAATAAATCTCAAAGTATTAAAAAGAAAACTTAAAAAAAAAATAAAAATAGTTAGAGAAAATCAAATTCATCATAATTATATGGTTCTAAATTCTTCTTGGCAATTCCTATCTCTCGAACATACTTGTTTAATTTGAGAACTGCTTCTCGAACTATTGATTTGGTTTTTGCCCCTGTACAGACAATTCTTCCAGTTGAAAAAACAAGAAATACTGTTTTTGGATCTTGCATTCTATAAATTAATCCGGGGAAAACCTCAGGCTCATACATTGCATCGTCCATTACGACAGTAGCCATATTTAAATCTATGTTTGTATGGAGATCCCCACTTGCTACAATATTTTGAACTGTTATAACAGGATTTTTTATTTCTATTCCCACGTTTTTTATATTCTTGATAATTTTTTGAACAACTTTATTTGCTTCAGATGCTGCTCTAAGACCTGTAATAACCATTTTTCCTGTAGAAAATATTAATGCGGTGCCACGTGGCTTTTCAATTCTCATAACTAACCCTGGAAATCTTTCAGGATTGTATTGAACACTTTCATCATGGTGTGCAATTAGATTCAAATCAACTGGTTCGATAATATCTGTAACTACCGTCCCAACAACATTTTCAATTTTATATGTCAAATTAGCAATATAATCATAGCCTTCCCATTCATCTTCTACTTTTAATTTTTTATTTCCGGAATTTTTATTCATGGTTCTTATACTCTAAGAATAATGATCTTTAACAATAAATCAAAATAACCTTTTAATAATCCTTGATTACTTAAAGTATTTTTAAAATAAACCTTTTACGATTCTACTTTTTTTTATTTCCTTTTCTATATTTTTATTGAATAATTAATATAAGTAATTAAAATTTTTTAGAACAATTAAATAAAAAATAAAAAAAATAAGTAGGAATTTTTAAATTTTTTTTTTAATTTTTAAAAACGTACAATCTGAAATGATTCTGAACCTATTTTCAATTGTCCAAATTTTTAATATCGGTATTTTTTAATATCTATTAATTTTTAATATAATTATTAATTGTAGAAATATAAATAAATATAAATTTCCTCTTAAGTAGGTTAATAAATCTTGAAGTTAAGGCTAGTTTTAAAAGTAAAAAACAAGAAAGGAAAAGATTCATCAATAAAGTTTAATATTGCTCCGAGTAAACATATTGGATTCATAAACTTTGTTAATTATGCTCTTAAGAACGAGAGAGATGTTACTTTAACATTTGAAAAAATCTCAACATCTGGGCAGAGAGAGGAAAGTAAGATTTTTGGAAAATTTAGATTTGAAGGAAAATCAAAAGAACTTAATGAGTCTATGGGAGAGGCTATTCTTGCAAAAGAAAAAGATATGAAAGCGAAAAAGAAAAAAAAATGAAAAATTCTATTTCAATTCAAACTTGTGGCAGAATTAAAATAGGTGATTAAATTATCACCTATTGCCTATTAAAATCTGAAAAAAAATTAAAATTTTTCAATTTAAGGTAATTATTTAATAAGATTTCCTATAAAACTAGATGTACAATAAGATCAAATCCATTATTCTATTTTTTAAAAATTTTGTAAAAAAAAAGATTTATAATCCATAACTTTTATTATTCTCAAGAGTAAATCTTAAGATTTAAATTTTCAATTTTAAATGGGTGAGATTTTTTGAGGAAAAATAATAAGTATATAATATTTTTAGGCTGTTTAATTGTTACTATATCAATTTTTCAAATAGTTATTTCAGATCTTACTCTATTTGGAAATGATTTAAAATCAGATAATAATGAAATTATATATGAGGATTCCCATGGTCAGAAACTTAAAAATTCTGCCGAAATTGGCCAAGGTTCTTTTGTCGATGTGGGTCTTTCTCAAAATGTCTCTCTCTATTCCTCTAGAAATTTCACTTTTATAAATCAAACTACTGAAGATAGTGGTATTACATATAATAATTCCGTTCTTGGTTGGAATATGACAAATTTTGATTTAAATTTTACAAATTTATATACTACTGAAAAATATATTCCCTTTGAAATAAGAAGTGGTGATGCTGATGAATTTAATGATATTGACTATTATTATTCCTCATCATTTGAAATTCCAAATTCATGTTATGTTAGAAATATCTCAATGTTTATTCAATATCCGGGAGGAATTCTATCAGTAAAACAAGATTCCAAATTTACCATTAGGATTTATAATGCTACTATTGATGAAAACAGTAAAATAGTTCCAAATGAGACTTTAGATGATGCTTATGATAATTTCACTTTTGATTTAACAAATAAACAATATCAACAACCAGCTCGATGGTATCAAGCAAATTATACGAACGTGATTTTAAATATTTCTAAAACAGTTAACAATAAGTATTTTGCTGTATTTCATGCAATCAATGTTCCAGAGATTGGATTTATAAAAAAACAGGGTTTTATTTTCTATGCTTTCGAAGAACCAAATGATCAATATGAAAATATTTTTTATAAAAGAATTCCCTCAAATGATTCATGGATTGAACAAACTGGAAAAAATGGCTTACTCTAAGTAAATTTAGCTCCATTAACAAACACACCAACATCAGATCAAATAAATTTAACCGTATTTGGCACACCAGTTAATTCTTCAGGAATTTATCATAATCAAGCCTTTTTTCCAAACGAAAATAATCAATTTCACATTCCAATATCTTCATTATGGTTTAATGAGGTAAAATATAATGTGTCTTTTTTAGGAAATTTTAAATATAACACAAAATCTTCTTCTACTTTTAATGCAACAGATGGAAAAGACATCTTATGGAATTCAACTTTATTTATGAATCATTTTCCAAGCGATTCTCGAAATAATACTGCACGTTTTTATAAACCTGAATTCTGGAGGTATAATTGCACCTATAATGAAAGTGTGTTATATAGCGATCCTGAAGTTATTGTTAATCCAAATTTTATTGATCTTCTTAATATCTCAACAATAACTGGATATGTACCTTCAATCAATCTAATGCAATTTTAAGCACTCAAATCCAATCAAGTAATAATAATCAAACATGGATTAATATTGTGAATTTTGCTAATATAACGGATTATATAAATGTTTCTGTTCAATTTAATAATTCCAATGGTGCTACTTCAATGTATATATATACTTCTGCATTAGATGTAATACTTGAAGATAATATTACTGAAAGTAATTTTTTCTTTCCTATATGGCGCCCTGATCAGGATACTGGTGCGAAAGAAAATAATACACAAATTAGATTACAAATTCATTCTAATAATGGCACTATGGCAGGAATTGAAACATTAGCATTTAATGTAACCTTATCTCAAATGAATATGATATTATTAGAATCTAATTCTTCAATTTATAAAAATAATTTTGCTTCTTATCTCTTTTCTATAAATAATTCATATAATAATGAATCATTAGATTTAGACGATTTAATCGTTCAAATAAATTCCACCTCTGGCACTTGGAGGTCATTATCGGAATATAAGCATTATTACATCGATTCAATAAATACGGGATTATTAAATATAACAATTGATACAACCCAACCTGATTTACCTGCTGGAGATTATCTTATTAACTTTACAGCAGAAAATATGTATTTCTATAGTTATACGTATAATTCAACTTTAAATATCAAATGTAGATCCCTTAATATGACAATTACTGGAGCTAATAAAGAAAATAGAATATTTGTCTTAGGAGATTATGCTACTTACTATATTTACTTAAATGATTCTATTACTAATGAAAGTGTTTCTGATGTTGATTTTTCAATTTGGGTAAATTTTTCAGCAGAAAATGGTGGAAGACAATCCATAAGTGATATAGCTTATAATATTTTTGATCATAATGATGGAAACTATGATATCACATTATTAACTGAAATATTATTTGATGGTAGAGAATTGGAAAATTTAACTATTGAATTTTATGCGATAAAAATTGGAAGTTATTTAGAAGTTAATCAAAATGATACATTCAAATTATCTAACCCACCGCATATTACCAATTTAACAATTCTTTCACATTCACCCCAAAATGTTATATATGGAGATACTCCATTTGTATGCGTGAGATTCTACGATGAAAGCACAGCTCAAAAAGAAAATCTAACTAATGGACAATTTATAATTAATAATGGGACTGATTTAATTTCCTCTTGTGCATATACTGTTTCAGAAATACCAAATAGATACAATATCACTTTTCTTTTAGATTATTTAGATATTGGTTATTATAATTTAACCATAAAAGCTAGCAAAGCTCGTGAAAGTAATATTACTTATAATGAATCAAGTATAAATTATAATCTGGCATTTATACCAGCAGATTTTAATGTTGATCTTGATTCGATTCCGGTTATTTACACAAATGATCTAAGTAAAAGCGTTATTCTCAATATTTCATATAATTATGGACCAATTGAAACCACCGTAATAAATGCATACTTAGGATCAAATAAATTGAGTTTCGCTTCCACTGAACCAGGTATTTTCAAACTATTTTTAGATTCCACCAATCTCAATATTAATGAAACTTATAACCTAAAAATTACTATAACAAACCCCAAATTTAGAACTTATTTTGAGGAAAGATCTGTCTATATTCATCCGTATCCTTCATATATTGAAATTCACGAGTATTTTCATAATATAACTCTATATCAAGAACAAGATCTCGATTTAATTGTTATATTAAAAGACACTTTTCGACAACAAGA
>JAHLWE010000197.1 GCA_019058135.1 Promethearchaeota archaeon
ATAAATTGAATTTAAGAGAAAATGTCATTCTCTTCTTTGGAGTTGTTAGAAAATACAAAGGACTTAAATATTTAATTAAAGCATTGTCAAAAGTAGTAGAAAAAATAGATGTAGATTTATTAATAGTTGGTGAATTTTGGGGTAAAAAACAAGAATATGTAAATTTAATAAACAAATTAGGATTAAAAAATAATATAAAAATAATTGATAGATATATTCCAAATGAAGAAGTGCATAAATACTTTAGAATTGCAGACGTTGTGGTTTTACCCTATATTTCAGGTTCTCAATCAGGAATAATTCAGATTGCATTTGCTTTTAATAAACCAGTGATAACAACTAATTCAGGTGGATACAGCGAAGCAGTTATAGATGGAAAGACTGGATTTGTTGTTCAACCTAAAAATTATGAAGAACTTGCTCAAAAAATCCTAATTTTTTTTAAATTAAAAAAAAGAAATAATTTTGTTATGTATATAAAAAAAGAAAAGAAAAAATATAGTTGGGAAAATTATATTAATTTATTACCAAAAATTTAGGAAATATATATTAAATCCAAATTAATAAAGAAAAATATTAAAATGCAAAAATATGGAACCAAGAGTATCTATATAATAATTTTAAATTGGAATAGAAAAAAAGACATCATTAAGTACCTTCAATCACTAAAAAATATAAAATACTCTAATTTCAATATTGTTGCTATGGACAATGGTTCAATTGATGGTTCACAAAAAAACTATTAAAGAAAATTTAGAATTTTGTCAAGGAAAAATATATAGTCAGTCACTCTCAATTAACCCACATATTTTTATATAATTAAAACTATAATATAAGGTAATAGACCATTAAAATTTACAATGGAAAATATGAAAAACCATTCAAAAATTTCATCATTTGGGATGAAATTGAAGCAAATGAGATAGAAATACTAAATATCACAAAGTTTTTCAATACACTCATTAAGGAATAATTTCAAGAAAAATGTTCAAAAAAATTGAGAATCTTTTATTTAGCAATATTTCAACAAAACAAACCATAGCAAAAAACACATTCTAGCTTTTTTCGGCTGAAGGAATAAGCAAACCTTTGATGTTCTTCCTTACCACACTTATAGCTCGCTACTTGGGAGCAGCTGGCTATGGTAAATTTAGTTTTGTTTTTGCTTTTGTTGCTTTATTTGCTGTTCTTGCAGACTTCAGCCTTTCAACTTTAGCAATAAGAGAAGTAGCAAGAAACAAAAAACTTGCAAGAAAATATATTGATAATATTGCTGTTATCAAGTTAATTCTAGGCATCATAACTTTTGCTTTAATAATAATTGTTATTCAATTTTTAGAAAAAACACCAGAGGTCAAAACATTGGTTTATTTAGTGGGGATTTGGGTTGTAATCCAAAGATTTACTCAATTTTTTCAATCAATATTCCGCGCATTTGAAAAAATGCAATATGAGGCTTTCTCAAAAATTATTTATTCTACTGCCTTATTTTGCATTGCTTTCTCTGTAATATAGCAAAAGCTATGTATTAAGCTTTTGGTTCAAAGCTATATTTATGCTGCTTTAATTGTTTTTATCATTACTTTGATTTTGGTTTTTGGAAAGGCTTGTTGAAAGAGGCGTAGTCTTTTGCATTAGGGGTTGTTTTTAATTTAATTTATATTAGGATAGGTACAATCATATTATCTCTTATAAAAACAGACTACCAAGTTGGTTTATATAATGCTGCTTATGCCCTATTATTTGGTTTTCAAGCCATCAATCTTATTCATTTAGCCATGTTTCCGAGATTATCAAATTATCTTAGTAAAGGAGAATTTAACAAATATAGAAAAATACTAAGAATAATCACAAAGAGAAGTTTTTGTTTCTTGATTCCATTAGCTTTTCTAATAAGTTTATTAAGTAAGCAAATTATGAATTTATTTATGGAAAGATTAAAAAAAATATTTAAATTATAGTTAATCCCTTAACTTTTGATACTTGATGATACTCAAATTCATATTTTAAATATGATAAAATCTAATTAACAAATCATCTAATGATTCGGACTAACTTGCTAAAAAATATAATGGGGATAAAATTGCAGAGAAAACTATAAAGTTGTATGAGAGGATTATAGAATGAAAAATGATAATGAAACGAAAGTGGTTAATGATCTAACGAAAATTTTTATCTGTCCATATTGTAAAGAGGAATTAAAAAAGAATAAAGAACTAATTTGTAGTAATTGTAAAAGAAATTTCCATATCACAGATAATATCCCACAATTTACAGATATTGATGAGTTTTATGAAGAAAAATTTATAAAACCTTTTAGGGCATCTATTATATCAAAAATTTATGCTATGTTATTAAATCCAAGATTACAATATACTAACAAAGTGCTTGGGAAAGACAAAAATAAAAATGTAAAGATTTTAGATTTAGGTTGTGGTGGAGGAAATTATTTTTTTAAAAAAGAAAATAGTGAAGTTTACGGTATAGATTTGTCGGTGACTGCATTGAAATCTGCGAAAACCATTTACGATTATGTTGCGCAAGCAGATGCGAAGCATTTACCATTTGAAGGTAATCATTTTGATTATATACTTTCATGGGATCTTTTTGGACATATTCCATTTGAAGAAAAAGATAGTGTATTAAAAGAAATTCGAAGAGTAATGAAAAACAAAGCGAAAATTGGAATGTTTATTGAAACAGACCAACAAAATGACATATACACATTTGCAAAAAGATATCCAGAGTTATATCAAAAATATTTTATTGAACAGGATGGTCATATTGGGCTTGAATCATCAACAAAGGTTATTGAACGATTTGAAAAAAATGGGTTTAAAATTATTTTTGCAAAACCATTATATACAAATTTATTTATACCAACTGCTGAATATATAAAAAGATTTAATAATGAATACAAAGAGAAATCAACAAAACTTAAATTTTTTATTAATTTATTTGTGTTTCTTAAAAAATTAAAATTAAATTATCCTATTAGTTTTTTAATAGAATTTGTTGGTAGAAAATTAGATGGCTTTTCAAAACTTGATGATGGGCCAATATTTTTATGTTGCGAAAAAACAAATCAATAAAGCAGTTGATATAAATAATCATATTAAAATTGGTAATAGACCATTAAAATTGACCTAAATTTGTTCTTTGACAATTTAAATTCGCTGATTTAATAACTTTCTAAGTAGTATAACTAAATTATCATTACGATGGTTAAATCGCTATTCTATCTCTTTTAAGTATAGATGAAAATATTGTTTTAGAACACCACGATATTGATAGAGCCAATGTTTGGCATAAGACCAGAAACCTTCAATAGAGTTTAAGCGATCACGTCCTTTAGGTAATCCTTTCTCTTTCATAACAACTACATGATTGTCCCTTATGGGTAGAAATGTGTAAGCAAACCAGTCATCTGTGTAATATAGACTGCCGGCTTTAGTATATTGAGTGATTAAGGGAATCATTGTATCTTTAGTTCTTGATGAAATAGGAACGGTTAAAACTTTTAATTTCTCTAAATAGGTATCAAAGACTATATGTTTTAAACCAGCTCCCAAACCACGCTTACCAGTTCTTCTGCCACCAAACATTGTTTCATCCATCTCAATTTCTCCTGAAAGAGCTGATAGTTCTTTTACTGCCTGACCGTAGATCGTCTCCCTTAGAATCCTAAATCACCTTCTAATAATCTTAATATTAAGTGGAACTTGAAATCTTAATCTATAGGCAGGTACTCCTAAACAGAAAAACTCTACCAATCTACCTTTTAAATAGGGAGAGATTCTAGTTCTTTGCCAACATTTTTTCTAAACTTTCTAGCTAATCTACAGTTGGAACAGCACTCTTGTCCACTAGAAAAATGCCAGAATTTTTTATTGCCACAGCGAGGACAATTTTTCATAGCCAGAATTTACTGTATTATCAGGAATTTGTCAATGTGCTAAGTGCATTTTTGATACCTTATTACCTAATATAATATAGCTAGAACAAGAAGACCAAAAAGCAGGAATAAAATTCTCAAGCGAGAGACAACAGATAAAGAGGTTATACAGTTCTAAAGGATGTTAACAAATATATAGGTCTGGAAAAAGGCAGAAATAATTCGATTAGCTGTTATTGGATACAATAATCGTGAAACATAAGAAGTCAAAAGTACTAATTAAAAAAATTTGCAAGCAAAATTTTTACTCATAATATAAATTATATTACGATAATAAAATTGAATTTAATAAAATTTAAAATTTTATATCAGAAATTAAGAGATTAACTCTATAATAAAAAATAGATAAAATAAAATATAAATTTATTAATATAATGATAACAGAAATTTTAAGAATAATTTTTAGGGGAATGCTCACCTTATTTATTCCAGGATATGCTATGACGCTCGCACTATTTAAAGATGGAGAAATAGACAAAATTGAAAGAATTGCCCTCTCATTTGCTTTCAGTATATCTACCATTCCATTGATATTATACTACCTTAATTTGACATTCAAAATTGGAATAACTCTAATAAATTTGATTATAATTGATCTTTTGATAGTAACTATATCACTGGTGGTCAGAGCATACAAGAATAAACAAAGTGAAAAAAATTAATAAAAATAAAAATTTAAAATGTAGAGTCCTGAAACTATTTTGCCTCCTTTTAATATATTGTGGTTTACTCATATTAAATCACAAGTCGGAAATTCCCCATGAGAATCAGTAAGCATTCCGCTTCGCTCCAGTCAACTTAGAATTTTGATATTATTTTATTTGTTATTGGTTTTAATATACTTCATAAATTTTCTCAATAAGTCAGACATTGCCGCCGAGCTTTCGACTTCAGTCGAATAGATTGAATCTTTTTATCCCTGTAATATAAATTATATTACGGAGATAAAATTCTTCAAGAAATGAGTGATACAACAAAGCATTCTCTAACAACTTTCGGGAACTGGCTACGCCTTATGCATCTAGAATGTATTTCTAGAAGATATAGTATCAAGCAGTTTAGAAACCAAGACCTTCCCATAGAAATGTTAATAAAAAGCTACAAGAAGATTTAGAAAAACTTCAAAAAAGACTCTAACCATTCATTAATGATGGATATGCAGAAGATTTAAAGAGAAAATACTTTGAATATAAATTTTATACTCAAGATTTAGAAAAAGATAAATATTAAAGATTTTAAATTTGATACTATTCTGATGATTGCTTTAATAGAGCATTTGGCTCATCCGGATAGAATTATTTCTGAGTGTAGGAAGTATTTGAAACCCAAAGGCAGATTATTTATAACAACTCCTACACTTTTGGGAAATAACGTTGTTCATAAACTTGGAGCAAAAGTTGAGTTATTTAGTAAGGTGGTAGTTGAAGACTATAAAATCATATATAATTATAAAAAATGAAATGCTTGCTTAATAAATATAGACTAATAGACTAAAAATTGTTAAATATAAGGAGTTTGAATTTGGCTGTAATTCATTATTTGAAGTGAAAATAAAATGAAAAAAATATTAATAATATCACCATTCAACATTTTTCCTCCATATTCTGGAGCGGCAAACAGAATCTACAATCTAGTAAAATATTTATCAAGAAAAAATAGGGTATTTCTTCTTTGCAATAATTATAAACGAATTTGTAGTGATAAAAATAAGAGTGAATATGTATCGAATCTTTCAAACACTGTATTATACTTTGTTAGGTCATTTAAAAAGCTATCACAAATAATTAATCCATTGTTGCTTTTGGAGGGTTTAAAAATAATAAAAGTGAACAGGCCAGATTATATCATAGCAGAATTTACCTGGTCTGGATTGCATGCAATATTATTACATTTTTTAACAGGGGTTCCATATATTTTAGACGAACATAATGTTGAATTTCTAAGATTTGATAGAATAAAGAGAGGGAATAAATTATTAATATTCTTACTTAAACAATATGAAAATCTATCTTGTATATTTGCTCATAAAATATTTTGTGTATCTGAAGTAGATAGAAATCTTTTAATTCAAAATTTAAATATTGACAAAAATAAAATAATTATCGTTCCTAATGGAATTGATATTGATAAAATTTATCGAAATGAAGGAAAAAAAGAAACCATTAGAAATGAATTAAATATTAAGGAGAATGAAAAAATAATACTTTTTTATGGCACATTAGATTACAAACCAAATCTTGAAGCTGTAGAGATTATACATAAAGAAATTTTGCCGCGGATTATAAATAAAATGCCAAATACAAAATTTTTAGTTGTTGGGAATAATCCTCCTTTAAAATATAAACATAATAGTATTATATTTACAGGGTTAGTAGATAATTTGATAGATTATATCAACGTATCTGATTTAGTGATATGCCCATTAACGAGTGGTGGGGGTACCAGGATTAAAATATTGGAATCTATTGCTTGTGGAAAAACTGTTGTAAGCACAAGCATGGGCGCAGAAGGGTTAATAGAAGAGGAAAGCAAAGATTTTTTAAAAATTGCAGATGATTGGGATAAATTTTCAGAAGAAATAATAAAGTTAATAAAATCTCCTAAAAAAGGTAAATTACCTAAGAAATTTATTGAAAAATATGATTGGAAAAATATTATAAATAAATTAAACTTAAACATGAATAAAAGTGATTAAAAAAAGCAACCTACTTTTACTAACTTTGGTAATTTTAAGCCTTGCCACAAGTTATTATCATAGTTTTGGTGTTAACTCAATTTCTTATGGAAGCGGAGATGCTTTCGGGCTTATTCTTTCTTCAACCAATATAGAAAAAAAACCAGCAACATACTTAATATCTTATGTTTATAGGATTTTTTATGAAATTACCAGTTTAAGTGTCTACAACTTAACTTTTTATTTTACACCCATACTTTTCATTGTTCTTTTAATCTTCATCTTTAAAGTCTTAGAAAAAAATACTAACTTAACCATAGCTTTTTTTAGCTGTTTTTTGATAACTACTAATCCCTGGTTATCTTTTTATTCAACAGAGCCTTCAAAAGCGTTTTTTGTTCTTTTGTTCTTTTTTGCATCGCTATTCTTCTTATATCGTTATAAAAAAAATAACGCAAAAAAAGAGATTCTATTAAGCTTTTTATTTTTGTCTTTTTCAAGTGTTTTTTATCATACAGCTCTTATGTTTTTCCCATCATATTTTTTATTACTTTATTTTAATATTTACAAAAAAATTAATCTAATAAATATTAAATCTTTTATTAATCTTTTCTTAATATTTTTGATATTGTTTGTAATTATTTCTTATCCTTTTTATTACACAAAATTTCAGGAGCCCAAGAAAGGAGTAAAAGATGATCCTAAGATTACAGAATCAGGGAAGATGAGCTTCTTTAAGTTCTATATTAACGCAGTAAGGGCTGCTATAAATGCTCCAGAAAATTTAGGGTATAAAACATTTTTAGGCGGTATAAAGAAATTTTTAGTTTTCGATTTGACTTGGCTATTTTTTATTTTTTCATTAATGATATTGATAGCAGCTAATTTTTCAGGTTTTTATAAAAAAAATTTATTAATTGATTTTGTCCTTATTTTTTTGTTTACTTTTGCATTTATTTCTATTCAATGGAAATCTTATTCTCATGGCAGCAGGTATCCTCAATATACTATACTTTTTTTGTTCATAATTTTGAGTTATTTTTTAGATTTAGTCCTTAGTAAATTTTTCAATAAAACCAAGAAGGCTTTATATATAAAGGCACTTTACATCCTAACATTAATAATATTGATCCTTTCTCCAGAGTATATCTTTTCATACGTAGAGGGGTTGCGACATATTTACATACCCCAGTTAGAAGTTAAGGATTTGATATTAAAGAATAATATTAATATAAATCAGGAAAATCAAGTTTTATATTTAGGATGGCCAGCAATAACATTAGCTTTGAAAGATTTGGGAATTATGGAGAGTTATTATCATCCTTTTGGTTGGGAGCATACTAATCTAACATTAATTAGTTCAGAAGATTATGTATTAAAAAATAATATAAATTATTATATTTATGACCATACAGGAGATGACTATTATAATTCTTCAGATATTGTTTTAGATGAACTAAGAGGTAATTTTAATTTGGTCCTAATAGATAAAACAAAGGGGGAAAATTTGTATATTATTATATACAAAATAATCGAAAATGAACGTACTTATGATTAATGACTATAAGGAAAAAATTGGTGGAGCAGAACAAGTGGTATACTATTTAAAAAGTCTTTTAGAAGAAAAAAACCACAATGTGAAAATTTGGACTAGCGATCTTGATTCTCAAAAAGAAAGTTTTTTTTCCATATTTAATTTAAAGTACTACTTTAAATTAAAATTTTTTTTAAAAAACAATCATTTTGATATTGTCCATATTCATAAAATTAATTCTATATTAAGTCATTCTATATTATTATTATTGAAAAAAAGAGTTATCCTTCATATTCATGATTTTTCATACGTTTGTCCTAAATTAGGGGTAACTCATGATTATAAAATTTGTCCAAATTATATGAAAAAGTATTCTTTACATAAAAAATGCATGCAGTATAAAGAAAGAAAAATAGATTTTTTTTATGATTTTTTCAAGGTTTTGCGATTAACTTTAAATAGATTTCTTCTTAAAAAATATGTTGATCATTTCATTTGTCCTTCAAAAAAATTAAAAGAATTAATGCAGAAAACATTGAAAATTCCAGATGATAAAATAACACATTTACCAAACTTCATTGAATTTAATGAAAATAAAAAAATAGATTTTAATAAAATAAATTCTAAACAATTTCTTTTTATAGGTCGAATTTCAAAGGAGAAAGGAATTGCTGTTGCAATTAAAGGGATTAATCATTTATTTAAAAAAGAAAAATTAAGAGATATAAAACTGAATATTATTGGTGATGGTCCTGAATTAGAAAATCTAAGGAAAATAGTTATTAATCTTAAATTAGATGAAAATATAAAATTCTTAGGAAGAATCGATAACAAAGAGTTAGATCAATATTACCAAGAATCTTGTGCAATATTGATGCCAAGCGTTTGGTTAGAGAATATTCCTATTGTTGCATTAGAATCAATGAAAAACAAAAAACCAATTATAGCAAGTAATGTTGGAGGTTACCCCGACCTAATTGAGCAAGCCAAGAACGGTTATCTTTTTGAAATTGGTGATTACAGAGAAATGGCAAAATACATTAAAAAATTTTATAATAATAAAGAATTATCAATTAAATTAGGAGAATACGGATTTAAAAAATTAAAGAAGGATTTTGGTCGAGAAACCCATTATAGTCAGCTAATGGAAATTTATAGAAAAAAATGGTTCATATGAAAATATTATTTTTCATATATTGTAAAAATGATCCAGCAAGTCGTTTTAGGGTATTGCAATATGTACCCTATTTAGAAAAAGAAGGATATGAATGCACTGTTTTGCCTATGAGGCCTTTTCAAGAACCCAAGATCTCCTCTCTGCTTGATTTTAAAGGAGGAAGATTTCTAAAGGCATTATTTTATCGCTTGTCTGATATTAAAAAATGCACTGGCTATGATATAGTTTTTCTTCAGAGGACTTTGATATCTAATTTTATGTGGCCCACCTTAGAAAAAAAACTCCATAAATATAATAAGAATATATTCTTTGACTTTGATGATTCTTTATTTAGGACTATCAACAGAGAAAGCCATTTATTGGAAAAAAAGATAAGAGATATTATTCGTTTAAGTAAATATGTTATTGTTGGAAATGAGTTTTTAAAAAAATATGTAAATAATGAAGCAAAAACTTTTCTTATCCCTACTGTTATTAATACAGATAAATATAAATACAAAGGTAAAAATTCATACTCAAAA
>JAHLWE010000198.1 GCA_019058135.1 Promethearchaeota archaeon
GTAATAAAAATACAAAAAAAAAATAAAAATAAAAAGAAGTCCCCGGGGCCGGATTTGAACCAGCGACCACACGGTATCTATTCGCTTTAGCTGACGTATTTTCATTGATTTTTTCTCAATACGCGATATAAATCTACAGCCGTGCGCTACTACCACTGAGCTACCAGGGGTTATTAAGATTTTTTCCAATAAATATCAATTAATATCTGTAAATTAATATTTATTTTTTAGTTTTTCTAAAAAGAGAAGTTAGGATTAATTTGGTCCTTCTCCGACTTTTCTATAGATGAAACCATGATCTTGACATTCTTTTTTAGTAAGAATATTGCGACCATCAATAATTACGGGATGTCTCATTTTCTTTCTGAGGTCAGCTAAATCTAAATTTTTATACATACTATGATTTGTAGCGATAATTATTGCATCAGCATCTATAACTGCTTTATCAAGATCTCTTGTTAATTCCGTAGTATTATAGTCCATCGGTTTAACATATGGATCATGAGCAATTATTTCGATTTTATTATATGAAAATAGACGTCTAACCTTTTCAACAATCGATACTACAGGAGTATTTCTGGTATCATCACAATCTGCTTTATATGCAACCCCTAAAATTGAAATTTTAAAAGGGTTCTCATCAATACCTGCCTCCATAAAAGCCTCGTTAAGCAATTCACTTGTATGAACCGGCATAAATTCATTAACTTTTCTTGAGAGTGGAACCATTTTTGTACAATACTTCTTTTTTGTGTATTTATCATGCCCATATACTAATAACCATGGATCTTTCGTCAAACAATGACCTCCAACGCCTGAGCCTGGTATATGCATCATTCTATCTTTTCTCATATTAATAAGACTAATAATTTCGAAAATATTTCGATTAAAATCTTCACATAATAATGCCATTTCGTTTGAGAATGCAATATTTATATCTCTATATGTGTTTTCTATAACTTTAGTTAATTCCGCAGTCAATGTATCTGTAATATGAAGTTCAGATTTTATCACACGACTAAATAATGTTAATGCTCGCTTATTTGCTTCTTCACAGCCTCCACCAATCACCCTTGGCATATTTACAATATAATCTATTAATGCTCCAGGCATAAGTCTCTCAAATGAAAATACCAGATAGAAGTCTTTTCCCCTTTCTAAACTACTCCCCTCTTCCAAAATTGGTTTAACTAAATTATCGGTTGTTCCAGGAGCCACGGTTGATTCAATTATTATAGTAGTTCCTTTGGATAAATATTTTGATATATTTTCTGAAACTTGTCTTAAGGACTCATAACGAGGTATCTTTTTTGCATCTACGGGAGTTTGAACATCAATTAAGATATAATCTGCATCCTTGCAAACTGAATAGTCATCAGTAACCCTAAATTTGCCATTCTTTACCACTCTGGCAAGCAACTCATCAAGCCCCGGCTCCTCACCCTCGAATGGATTCTTTCCAGCATTAAGACAATCAATTTTCCAACCAGACCTTTCTGAGCGACGTTGTATTCCTATAACCCGAAAATCTTCAATGTCCGCTAAAAGTACTGCCATTGGGATTCCAACATATCCCATTCCAATGACCACTATTTTTTTAACCATTTTTTAAGAAACCCTTTTTTTAAAAATTATAAAATACTAAATTTTTGTCAGTTTATAAGTCTTTTATAAAACTTAGCTTAAAAAATATTTGTAGATAATAATCTAAAGTTTATGTTTTTTAATCATCATTCAGTTCTAAAACTTGAAACCTTGAATATCCCTCTTTACTTAAAGAATAATCTAAATAATCGATTTTTACAGGAATTATCTTCAAAAACATTTTAGCTTTCCTTTTAACATTCTTTCTAGCAAGTTCATAATCATCATCCTCAGGATAAATAAACTTTATTTTAGTTGATGTTATTTGCAATCCTTGAATCTCACCTTCGGACAGTGGAGTATATATTCCCATACTAGCTATAGGGTTCGCTTTTAGATTTTCTACTTTCGCTCCACCTGCAGGTGTCATATATATGTCTAATCCATCATTGTAGAAATCAAGCGGAGTTGCGCGAGGAATATTATTATTGCATGTGCATAAGACTAAAACCTTCCTCTTATTCAAAAATTTTAAAATTCTCTCCTTTAAATGTTCCTTAGGTAATTCTTTTCCCATAATAACCAATTGGTAATAATACTAGGCTCTTTATTAAATATATTCTTATTAGCATTTCATTGGATTTTTAGATTAAATATTATAGAAATTAACTAAACTAAAAATCTATTAAAAAGATTTATTAATAAAAATCGAGATGTATTATTGAACTTACTGAAAAATTAGTAAATATTTCTAATTTTTTAGTATCACTACGAGTCCACCATCACTTTTACTACGGATGGGGCTGTGTATCGTAGCAAATCCTTTTTTTGTAGAAAGGATTCCTAGTTCAAGGAGGGTTGATGCGATAGGAATACGTAACAATGCTTATTTTTCAAAAATTTAATCATAATGTTGATCGCAGAATTAAGATCACGATCAAGATAATTTCCACAATCGCATTGAATAATTCTTTCGGAAAGACTTCTTTTTTTAAGCTTTCCACAAATTGAACATCGTTGAGTAGTATATGATTCGTCAATTCTTATAACTCTTTTCCCTACAAGTTTCGCCTTGTAAGTTAAGAATTCGACAAAACGACCTAACGATCCCGTATTGTTAACTGAATAGTTTAAAGTTTTGTTAGTTTTATTTTTTTGAGCATTTCCAGTAGATTTTTTCTTTTTAGCCATCTTTTTCACATTTAGGTCTCCGATAATTATTGTATTTGCTTTGGTATGTGTCACAATATGTTTTGAAATTTTATGTTGAAAATCACGCATTTGATTTGCACACTTTTGATGCATCTTCCTGAATTTGTGATGATATTTTCTCCACTTTTTACTATATTTTTTACAGTGGTCTCGCCTTGATTGAATGTTTTCTATTTTCTTTTTCCAATAGAGATCTGCTCTTTTATTTTTAATTTGAATAAATTTAGAGTGCAAATTCACCGCAGATACAATATTTGAAACTCCTAAATCAATTGCTTGATATAGCCCATTATCTTTGTATTTTGGTGTTTGAACTTCATATGTAATAGAAATAAACCATCGATTTTGGAAATCCTTAAA
>JAHLWE010000199.1 GCA_019058135.1 Promethearchaeota archaeon
ATGGGTGCCATAGAAATTATACCTAAGATACAAATAAAAAACAAAATGTACATTTTCTAATCATTCTCCCGTTTGAAACATAAAAAATTATCGATTAATTTCAGACTTTCTTTTATTTATAAAGCGAATTGTTTGAATAATGAATCTATTCTTAATATTATATTTTTTTTGTTAATTTTAATAAATAGACTTCCTTAATAAGCTCAAAGAATGGATCTATTTTAAATAGTTCATTTATACCCTACTGAATGAATTAAATTTAATTATGATATATCCCCTTTTTGTTCAATAATATCGTATTTCGTATTTTTAAACAATTTTAGTTTTACTTTTTACCACTGATAAACATCCAAGTGAGAAACGGTTTAATTTCAGTATTCTGGAAAGAAACTTGAGAGAAAAATTGATGTATTTCATCAACAGTATAGCTCGCCTGAATTGAATTTAAAGGTTCATTAATATTCTTTAATGCTTTAGGAACAACCACTTTAGTAATAAAAGTTAAAAAGCCATAAAAAAATTTTCTTGAATCTCGGCGAAAATCAAAGATTAAAAAGGTTCCACTTTCTTTCAAAATGCGATAAATTTCTTTAAACGCTTTAATGGGATTCACCCAATGATGAAGTGAGAAAGTACTTATTATAAAATCGATTGAATTATTTGGAAAAGGCAATTTTTCTACAGTTCCGTTTTTAAATTCAACCTTATTATCCACCTTTTTCTCAATTGCTCGTTTTTTTGCAAGTTCGAGTATTTCAGAGGAAATATCAACTCCAACTAAATTAAGCTTTGGAAGTTTTTCTGCAATTTGGATAATCAAATTTCCAGAACCGCAACCTATATCTACCAACTTTCCGCTTGGGTTAAATTTTTTCAATCGAGATATTACTTTTCGGCGTAAGAGTTTAAAGGGAAGAAAATTTGTCATTTTTTCGAATGCTTTAGCAACTTCTGGATTATCAAGACCTTCTATATTTGGTTGTCTAGTACTCTTTTTTCGAGGTAAGCCAAATATCAGAATTAAAATAGAAATAATTCCAATGATAACGAAAAAAGCATACCAGTAACTCATATTTCTTAATTAAATAATAATAAATTAAAAAGATAATGACATAATCTAAGAAGAAAATTACGAGTAACAATATTGTAAATAAAAATTACTAAGAAATAAAATTACTTTTATTCTAAATATAAAATATAAATCCAGTCCTATGATCATCAAAATGCCTGCTCCGATTGGAACAACAAGTAAAGCATACCTTATTAGAGGATTTTTTAGAATGGGAAGGATTAGTAGAAAGCTTGAAAAAAGTTGAAAATGAGCTGAGAGAACTTGAAAACCGTATTAGAGAGAGCTGAAGAAGTAACTAAAATTTAAAATCCACAAAATCTCAAAGAAGTTGGTAATTTAGTTTAAGCCATAGAATTCATAATCTTTTTCTATAAATTCTTGAAAATTACCTCGATTGTATAAATCGCATCTATCATAAAAATTATCAAAATTTTTTATAAATAATACTAAGTTTTTAAATATTAAAATTTATAATCAAATTAGTATAAATGAAAATAATTGGCATCGATGTGAGAAAACATGAAGGAATTAAACCAGGTAAAAGATATTAAATCATTATCAGAGTATAGAAAAATAGAGATTGATCCTGCTATAAAACAAAGAATTATGAATCTTAAATTAAAAAAAATGAAAAAGAAAATTGATAAAAGCATTAATACTTTAAAGTATATAGGATTTATCGTTACAGATGAGCCCACAGATTCTCTTAAGGAACATGGGCTATTCTAAAGGGTTTTTAAGAAATTTTTTTACTATTTTTGAGTTTAATTATGAAAAAAATAATTGTAGATTCATGCATTTGGATTAGTGCCTTTATAGCAAAAGATAAATATCATGAAAATGGAAAAAAATTTTTGGATTGGATTAAAATCCAAGAGAATATAAAAATTTTGATTACAGATTTTATCATATCTGAAACTTTAGCATTTATTCGTAAAAGAACTGAACCAATAAAAGCTAATGAAGTGATTAATTTTTTTCTTAAATATGAAAAAATTGAAATATATTACAATACTGAGGAAATTTTTAAAGAAGCAATTGAAATTTTCAAAAAATATACCCAATTAAGTTTAGTAGATTCAAGTACGATTATTGTGTATCTTAACCAAAATTGTGATTATTTACTTTCATTCGATGATGGATTTGATTCTTATCGAGAAATTAATCGAGTATCTATGCCTTATTAAAATTATCCCTCATAAGTTCTTTTTTAATTGAAAATCTAAATTGCATCCATTTTTAGACGATTTGAATACCTAACTTTTTTAGACTATCTCTTAAATTTCGAAATCGTTTATACTTAAAACAATATGTTTTTATTTATTTAAGGAAATATTGAATCATAAATACAAATTAAATATTTAAGAAGTTTTGAGGTGGAAATTGTGATAATTGATGGTCATTGTCATGTGTGGGATGAGGAGTCCTTGTCTAAAGAACTCCGAGAAGTTATAGTTTCGATTGCAAAGCAGCACGATTTTGATCCAAATTAAGTATTAAATGGAACTCCTGAGAGATTGGTTGAAGAAATGGATGAAGCTGGGATAGATAAGACGGTGATTGTTGCTTTAGAATTTCAACCTCTTTTTAGAGGAAAAATAAGCTATAAGTAGTATAATGATATGGTTGCAGAGATGTTTAATGAATATCCTGATAGATTAATTGGCTTTGCTGGTATTGATCCTAGGAGGGGAAAAGAAGCTATTCAAGAATTAGAGAGGTGTATTGAAGAATTCTGATTTCGTTGAGTCAAATTATGGCCTTTAACTGGGTTTTATCC
>JAHLWE010000200.1 GCA_019058135.1 Promethearchaeota archaeon
CTACATCAATAAATCCAACAACATTCTCGGATTTTCGCTTTAACATGAAAGTTTTTGATTTATTAAAAAGTTCTAAGATCTCATCTCTCGTTATTTGAGGTTTTGCTTCCTTTATTAAGGCAATTAATCCAGCGCAAACTGTCGCTGAAATTGAAGTCCCAGATATCTCATAAGTATCAATTCCTTTAACTGGAACCGTAATCTTCGAGCCGGGAAAATATACTTCTGGTTTATAATTATTCACATCAATTAAATCCTTTCCGCTGAAATAAGTGATTTTCCCTTCTTTAGATATTGCACCTACAGTTACAGCACTCTTTGAGGCTCCGGGGCTTCCTATTGTATTAAATTCAGGCCCAAAATTACCTCCAGAGGTAACAATAATGATGTTCAATTTATTAAATAAAATATCACAAGATTTGGATAAGATATCATTTCCATTAGATGCTGGATTTAGAGTAGAACTACATATCAGAAGGATATCGAATTTGATATCATTTTCCAAGATATGATCAAATACTTTTAAAAAATCAGAGAAATAAGCAACTCCCGCATTATTAAATATTTTAAAATCAATTATTTTGACATCTGGGCATAATCCAATAAATCCTTCACCAAATTCACTTGATTTATTCTTTATAATATGTGTTAATAACGTTGCATGGAAATTTTCATCGGATGGTTCTTCATTAGTGAAATTAATTTGATCAATTGAAGAATAATCAAGCGATTCGAAATTTTTACCTATTCCTGAATCTAAAAGTGCAATTGAAACATTTTTTCCTGTGAAAGGGAGCAAGGAATTTTTAAATCTCTTAATATTTAATAATTCAGAGACAAAATTCATTGATTGATAAAGTCGTTGATTTTCTTCTATACATTCTATAAGCTCATCTTCTGATAAATCAAAAATCGTTTTCGGGTCAATTTCCATTAACAATGAGGGGACTATTTCAAAAGTTGATATAATTTCCAGATTTTTATGATTCTTAATGAATTTTTTTCGATCAGAATCATTTTTAAAGGAGATTATTGTTTTAATTTTAAATTCTCTAGCTAATATTAACTGATCTAATGTACTTTTCCCAATTCTTTCTTCGATTTCCTTAGAAATTGTTGGTTTGAGTTTTATTTTTTCAAGAAAAGAAGGATGTATTTTATCAACATTCATTTTTAAACATACAGAAGGTCTTAAATTTTAAATTTGAGTTCTTTTATAACTTCTTCCACAGTATAATTATGATGCACTAATAGAGAGATTGCGTTTACCATTTTGGTTGGATCCTCTGCTTGAAATACATTTCTACCCATTGCTACTCCAGATCCTCCAGCCTGAATGGATTCATATATCATATAAAATACATCAATTTCTGTATTCATTTTAGGTCCCCCTGCAATAATCACCGGAACTGGGCAACCTTTAACAATTTCACGAAATGAATCAATATCACCAGTATAATTTGTTTTCACAATATCCGCACCGAGTTCAGCACCTACTCTAACAGCAATATTTACCACTTCGGGGTTATGCTCATCTGTGATTTTCTTACCTCTTGAATACATCATAGCAAGTAAAGGCATACCCCACTCTCTTGCACTCTCAATAGCTTTATGAGCGTCTTGAAGCATTTCAGGTTCATCATTTGCTCCAATATTAATATGGATTGATACACCATCACCTCCCATTTTTATGGCTCTTTCTACACTACAAACTAACACCTTTCTATTTGGATCGGGAGATAAACTGGTACCTCCACTTAAATGAATTATAAGTCCAATATCTATTCCATATTGTCTATGTCCAGCACCAACCATTCCAGTATGCTCAATAACTGCATTTGCCCCACCGATAGCGACACTATCAACCATAGCTGCCATATCTTCAAGACCTTTTATGGTTCCTTCAGACATTCCATGGTCCATTGGGATAATAATAGTTCTTTTTGTTTTTCTATCAAAAATTCTTTCGAATCTAATTCGCTTACCTATATCCATAATTTTTTTCAAATTTTTATTTAAATAATGACATTATTAGTATAAAAAATAATACATCTATGAATTTAAATGAAATTTATAATTTTTACCATGGAACTCTTATATAAGTATTTCGCGGAATATTAGATTTATTAGGATAATCTAGATTATGATGAATCCCTCTACTTTCTTTACGAGAAATGGCACTAACGATAATTATCTTTGCAACTGTTGCCAAATTTCTCAGTTCCACCAGATCACTTGAAATTTTGAAATCCCAATAATATTGATTTATTTCATCCAAGAGCACATTAATTCTTTTTTTAGCTCTCTGCAATCTTTTATCGCTTCTTACAATACCAACATAATTCCACATAAATCTTCTAATTTCGTCCCAATTTTGCGAGATGACTACAGCTTCCGTCGAATCCACTGCATTTCCGGGTTCCCATTGAGGAAAACTCTCATTTTTTACAGAATTCACTTTATCCTTCAAAAATTCAGAACAATTATGTGCAAAAGTTAAACTTTCTAAAATAGAATTACTTGCTAGCCGATTAGCTCCATGTAAACCAGTGTATGATACTTCTCCTATTGCGAACAAGTTTTTAATATCACTTTGTCCATTGAGGTCTACCTTTATACCTCCACAACAATAATGAGCAGCTGGAACAACTGGAATTGGATCTTTTGTTATATCAATATCAAAATTTAAACATTGTTCATAAACTCCTGGAAAATGTTCTTTTATGAATTCCGGTTCTTTTACTGCTGCAATATCTAAATATACACAATCATCACCAGATTTTTTTAATTCTGCGTCAATTGCTCTTGAAACAATATCTCTAGGTGCCAATTCTTTTAATTTATGATACCTTTCCATAAATGTTTTTCCACTTTTATTTTTTAATATTGCTCCTTCTCCTCTCAATGCTTCAGTTATCAAAAATGATTTTGCAAAGGGATGATATAAACAAGTTGGGTGAAATTGAACGAACTCCATATTGGCAATTGTGGCTCCAACTCGATATGCCATAGCCACCCCATCCCCAGAAGCAACATCAGGATTAGAAGTATATACATATATTTTTCCAACACCGCCAGTTGCTAAAATCGTAAATTTAGCAGAGATATTATAAATCTCATTTTTCTTTTTGTCTAAAACATAAGCTCCTAAGCACATACGATCTTTTCCAAATAAATTTATTACAATATTGTGTTCTCTTATTTCAATGTTATCTAATTCTTTTACTTTAGATATTAATGCATTTTGAACAGCTTTACCAGTTAAATCATTTACATGAAAAATTCTGCGTCTTGAATGCCCACCTTCCTGACCTAGATCATAAAAGTTATTTTTTACCTTTGTAAAATCAACCCCCCAATTAATCAATTCTTGCAATCTTTCGGGAGCTTGAGTTATTACATTTCTAACAACCGTTTTATCACATAAATCATCCCCAGCAATAATTGTATCATTTATATGAGACTCAAAACTATCATTTTTATCCCAAACACATGCGATCCCTCCTTGAGCATAGAAAGTGTTAGTTTCAAATATGCTTTCCTTTGATAATATTAAGACTGACCCAAATTTTGATAGTTTAATTGCACTTGTTAAGCCAGAAACTCCTGTTCCTATGATTAAAAAGTCAATTTTCGTATTCAATGAATTTTCCTCAGTTCAATAAACAAAAGAAATTATATGATTATTAAATACATCAATTTTTTCTAAAATATTATTTTAACTATATAATAATTATTCGAATTAAAAAAATTATGAGTAAAGACTTGCCAAATTATTAAATTAGAAGAAATTTTTAATTTTTTAATCAAAGAAAACTTAAAAATTTTGAATCTTGTTATTTTAATATATATTTTAAAACTATTTGGTGAATTTTAATAAAAAAAATTAAAAAAGTGTTATTTTTATGTTATGGAAACACATGCCGATCACCAGCAGCAGAATATTTAGCTAAAAATTTAGCGGAAAATAAATATGAAAAGGATTTGTTTGATGTGGAATTTGTATCTGCTGGTCTTATTAATGCTTTTGGATATGCACAACCAGAAACAGTCAGATTTGCTAAATCTAGAAGAATAAATATGTCAAACTTCATACCGCAATTAATTGATTATTATCTTCTAGAATTAAATGATTTAATTTTAACTATGGAGCAAATACAAGTGAATAAAATCCTTCAACATTTTCCAAAAATTCCAAATCTAAAAGCGAAAGTTTTTACTCTAAAGGGATTTGCAGGTGAAACTAAAGATGTTGATATCCCTGATCCTTATATGACAACTACCGAATATTATAATAAGACCTTAGAGGAAATTGAGAAATTTGTAGAATTAGGTTTAAAAAAAATTATTGAATTGAATAAAAATTACACTTAAATGATTAATTTCTTTTTTTTAACAAATCCAATTATATCTTTTTTTTTAGATATATTTCAAAACTTTTAAATAGTTCCTTTATCCTTACTATTTTGAATATTCTTTAAAGAATATCTTAAATGGAGGTAATTAAAATGATAATTATGGTACCAGATATTATGATATTTTTTTGGCCAGTATTTATAGTCATCGCTGTAATTATAGGAATCTTGTTTTTAACGGGGATAAAAGTAATATTGGAATATGAGCGGTTAGTTATATTTCGTTTAGGAAAATACAAACGAACTATTGGTCCAGGAGTAGTATATGTTTTCCCAATCGTTGAATCTTCACAAAAGGTTGATTTGAGGATTGTAACTCAAGATATTCCTAGGCAGGAAATTATAACAAGAGATAATATTCCAGTTTTAGCAAATACTGTTGTTTATTTTAAAGTGGAGAGACCAGAAGATGCAATAATAAAGATTGAGAATTACACCTATGCTGTGCGGCAATACACACAGGCTGCTCTCAGAGATGTCGTTGGTAATATGGAATTAGATGGTGTATTAACGGAACGAGATAAGATTGCACATGATATTAGAGAGATTGTTGATTCGGAAACAAATGAGTGGGGCATAGATATCAAATCAATAAAAATCCAGGAGATAGAATTACCAGCTGAGATGAAACGGGCCATGGCTAAGCAGGCTGAGGCTGAGCGTGATAAACGTGCAGTAATTATTACTTCAGAAGGAGAACTTATGGCGGCAGAAAATTTACAAAAAGCAGCTGCGCTTATGGCATCTGAACCAGGAGCTCTACAGCTTAGGACGTTACAAACTATTAGGGATATTGCTCAAGATCCATCCGAAAAAGTTGTTATTTTCATGCCAAGTGGTGTTGAAAAGTTAATCCGGAAATTTACAGATTGAGGGGGATTTTTCACTGAGCAGAAGTTTGGTTCCTAATAGGAGATATATTCAAATAGCATTCAATCATACTACTTATGAAGTTTGGAGAATATTACCGCAAATACCACAAGACCCAAGGATAATAATTGAAGCGGGAACACCATTTTGTAAACGAGAAGGAATGGATGGTGTTAGATTAATACGAAGGAAGTGGAGGGGAATTTTGGTAGCAGATTTAAAAGTAACTGATGGAGCAAGGGAAGAAGTTATGTTTGCTTATCAAGCTGGAGCCAATGCGGTAACTGCAGCGGGAACTGCCCCAACTGAAACTTTGGATTTTTTCATGAAAACATGTGCCAAATATAATGTCTATTCAATGGTAGATATGTTAAACGTTGATAATCCTCTTAGAAAACTCATACCTTTAAAAAACAAACCAAATTTTGTAATTATCCATAAGGGACGAGACGAAGAAGTTAATCCAAGAAAGATAATTCGATATAAGGATATTAATAAGGTTCGTTCAAAATTTGGCGTGTTCATATCAGTTGCCGGAGGTTTGGACCAAAATAGTGTCCGTACAGCCTATTTTAATGGTGCTGATGTTGCGATCCTAAATATTGTCGAACAATATGATGAAAATAAGGGAATATTTGAAAACGCTAACTTTAGGGTATTGATTCCGAAGATATTAAACGAAATAGGAGCATAAATTTATTTAATATTATTTTTTCTCTTTTTTTTTTTTTTTTATATATTTATTTCGAAGATAGATTAAGTTAAACTTATACTTAAAATACTAATCTAACTACAATATACAAAATTAAGAATAAAACTGATGAGGAGAAAGAATTATATCTGGATCACCCAAAGCAATCAGGTTATAAAATATTAGAAAGTCCTGAAGAGCCAGAAGAAACTCCAAATTATTGGCGTTTTAAATTGAATATAAAACCAAAGGATGCAGTTTTATTTACTATCAAAGAACAGAGAGAGAATTCTTCTAGTTATTATTTATGGAATTGGACTAAGAAAGATATCTTTAAACGAGTAGAATTTTATACTAAACAAAAGTTCATTAATGAGAAACTTGAAACCCAATTGAAGGAGATCGGAGAATTAATAGGAAAGGTGAATGATTTACAGAATAAAAAAGAAAATTTAATCAACGATAGAGAGCAAATGGAAGATGAACAACATAGGATTAGAGAATATATTTCAGTTTTAGGGCAATCATCTCAAGAAAACGTCTAGAGAGAAAAATATGTTAAAAAATTAACAGACCAAGAGAACAA
>JAHLWE010000021.1 GCA_019058135.1 Promethearchaeota archaeon
AAAGTATCCAAACCTTTTATACACCTCGAATGTTAGATCTGCGAAATTAAACCTGTCCCACTTGTTCTTGAAGTATTCCATGCATTTTGAATTAAATTCCTGCATTAGATCTTCACCGTTAGTTAAATCCTTTAGTCCAAGTAGGAAGGCAAAATGGTTTAATCCTCCAGTAGTTAATTGTAAATCTTTATATTTTCGATTTAACATTATTGGTAAATGAAATAATAAAAACTGTATTTGATGACAGAGACCGACGAATTTCAGGTCAGGAGTTGCTCTTTTAAGCGCTAAACATATGCGAGACATAGGATTAGAGTAATTTATAAAAAAAGCTTCAGGACAAGTTTTTTTAATGTCCTTAGCAATTCTAACTATCTCTGGAATTTGGCGTGCTGAGTGAAAGAAACCTCCAGGCCCACCATTTTCGGCCATCATTTCCGTTGAACCGTGTTTTCTGGGGATTGTATTATCTTGCCATCTCAACTCAAACCTATCTCCCTTTTCAATCGAGCAAATTATGAAGTCCGCATCTTTAATTGCCGTTGCTCTATCAGTTGTTTGTTCTATATTGTACTTATTTCCAAGTGTCTTATTATCTTGAGTAACGACCTCATAAACCATTTCCAATTTATCTTTATTAATATCGTGAAGTACTATTGTAGAACCGGTTAGAACCTTACTTGCATAAAGATCGATTAATGTTGCTGGTCCAAATGATGCACTTCCCGCTCCAATTAAAACGATTTTCTCATCCATTATTTTTAACCGATTAAATTTTAACTATTTAACTTAAGTTTTGTAATTTCTAATTATTATTAATTTAAATAATTTTGGAAACACATTTTTCATTTAAAATTTGAATGAAATTTCTAAGCTTAACATCAAAATTTCTCCTATTATTCTTAATCATAAAGAATTATAAGTTTTAAAATCTTTCCGGATTGAAATTCTTAGATTTTAAAGTTCTATTTTTTCTTTATAAAAAACATATCACCCAGATATTATACTATTCTAAATATAATATGTGGATATTCTCTAAATAACATGTTAGTTTCAAGGTTATTTCATTCCCAATAGTGCGATATAAACACGCCGTGGAATGAAATACCTTGCTCCTTCTAAAACGTTTTAGAAGTAGAATACAGTAAAATGTTTTCTAAAATAATTTATACATTCAATAAGGTTTTAGAAGTGAGCTGATAAATGGTTTCGAGTATTCCAATACACTCTAAAGACAGATGGATTATAAATTTTATAAAGAAAATTAACCCTTCTTTTACACCCATACAATTAGAAAACGCTTCAAGATTATGTCAGGGGTTAATAACATCAATGTCTCATAAGTCAATTTCAGCTATTGCAAGTTCTTTAATTGATTCACGTGATCAGAGCAGTTTAAATAGGTTTTTAAATGAGAGCGATTGGGGGTGCGACGTGATTTCAATGGATATAAACAAAATCAAGGTGATGCAACAAAACAGACAGACTTCTTTTACATCAAAAGGTAATATAATAATCGACGATTCGTTGCTGGAGAAATCAGGGAGCTCTATGGAGTTAGTGGGCAAACATTTTGATCATTGTTCTTCTACAATGAAAACTGGATTGTCCTTAGTAAGTATGAATTATTCCGATGATAAAAAAAATTACAATCTTTTAAAAGATGTTTATTTACGGAAAAAATATTTGGAGGATCTTGGAGAACTAGGTGAGTTTAAGACGAAAATAGAGACTGCGATTTCCTTAATTGAAACATTAATTGAAATTTTCCCTTTCATCCTCACTCAAAAACCTAAATTTGTGTTTGATAGTTGGTTTTTAGCAAAATCGGTGGTTTCTACTCTAAAAAAATACGATTTAAAATACGTAAGTCGAGCGAAATCTAATAGGATTATTGTAGGCTTGGAAATGAACCTAAAAGAATACGCTCTTAATGTTCTTAAAGAATCTGATTTTAAGATGGTTAAAATTCAGAGCAGTAATAAAACGCAAACAAGATTTATTTATACTACAATATTACCTTTATCAAATTTAGGGGACGTAAAGATATCGTTCATTAAGAACAAGTTAAAGGAACCTGTTAAATTATTTATCGTTTCGAATGATTTAAAGCTCTCTGAAAACGAGCTTATCAAGATATATAAAGAAAGGTGGTGCATTGAAACCGATTATAAAAACAATAAACAATACTTAGGATTATCAGATTTCCATCTTAGAAAAAAGGAGGGTATTTTAAGGTATCTAACGTTATGTTTTTTAGTTTCTACATATTTAGAATATTGCCGACTAATGGGTATTTTCGGTCATTGTTTTGGGAAGGAGATCGATTTATCCAGTAAGGGAAAAGAAGTTCGGGCATATCAACACTTACTCTTTGAGCGATTTGTGATTTGGCTTGATTATCAATTTTCAGAGGGTAAAAATTTACAGGATCTACTCAAATTTTTTCGTGATGATAATACACAATATAAAGAAAATATTCAATTTGTCCAATACAGTACTCATTTATCTTTAGAAATGAGTGCAGTCTAGATGTTAAAATAGCGCAAATTTAAAAGATAATAAAGTATTAAAATAATACAATCAAAATCTCTATTAAACTTTATAAAAAAATACAAAACTTAAGT
>JAHLWE010000201.1 GCA_019058135.1 Promethearchaeota archaeon
GAAAATGATGTTTCAGCCTCATCTGCATGAATAAAAGGTGTATCAAATGGTCCGCCGTGTTCTTTATCCATACAATGCTCTGGAATTGCGTGATACCAATTTACATTACAAATAATTGCCGGCAATTGATAATTTTTTGCCCATTCATGAATCGCAGAAGGAATAACGTATTCTTGACCATGACCATTAAGTAATATTTGTTTTCTAAAACCTAAGTTCCATAAGCCAGCTATTACAGCTCGAATCATTCCTTTAAAATGTACTTCTGGCACAATGATACTACCGGGCATTCCTACATGATGATAAGGATGGGAACCATACCATATTGGTTCAGCTACCGTACATCCGGTTTTTTCAGCAATTAATTCTGCCATTCGGGTCACAAGAAATGTATCTTCACCAATACATGCAGCACCTCCATGATTTTCTGTTGATCCAATAGTTACGATTATAACATCATTCTTCTTTAATCGTTCTTGAATCTCAGTTATACTCATCGTTTGTAAATAAATCCCGTGGGGTTTATCCATTACGCCTCCTTTCGGTGGCAAATCCCATTTACTCATATTTTTTCACATGTAAAAATTTAATTTTATTAATTTAGTTAATCAAGTGTAAGTGATAAATTTATTTAGGAAGTTAAAATAAAGATAGTTTATTTTCTTTTATCTTTCCTTAAACAATCAAAATTGAGATATGTGCTTTATTCAAATTAAGATTAAAGAAGAAAATAGTTTTTATTCCCAAAAAAGTAAAAAATTATTAATAGAAGTAATCAATTATTAATCATTCTTAAAAGTTAATATAAGAATTCCAAGGGAGAAAATTAAAAATTATTGATGGTGCATGATTCAAGGAGAAACTGAAGAGATTTTATTAGAAAAAGCAAGGTTTGAAGAGAAAAGTTATAATTGGACGGAAGTTGCTAGGCTGTACGAACATGTAGTGCAGGTTTATTTAGATAAAAAAGTTGTTGAGAAGGCTGCAGAGTGTTACAAAAAGATTGGATATGCTTATTCACGTGCTGCTAATAAATCCGATTCTGCAGAAGAATATTTGAAATTAAATAAAAATGTTGTTAAAGCTTATAAAAAGGCTGCCGATATCTATAAAGAGATCGATAAAAGTGTTGAAGTGTTAGAATGTGAAGCAGAAGCTTTATACTTCAATGGAATTATGGAGGATTCCCTTATAGGAGCATATAATTCTTACAGAAAATCTTATGAACTTTTTATTAAGGCAAGCGAGATTTATTCCAAGAAAAGTGATCAAGAAAGTTTTGCGAGAACTTTGAGCCGAGCATTTACGTCTTTGAGTCTATTTTCATCTACTTTTCATGAACATGGTTATTTTAAGCAATTATTTCAAGAAGGAAAGGATTTATCAATTAAATCCTGGAATGCTTCAATGCAAATTAAAAATACTCAATACATAGCCGAAACTTTAAGCGCTGAATGGCGTTTATTAGGGAATTTAACATTTGTTATAGATTTTAAGTGGGATGAAAAGTTCAAGGAATGGTGTAATGAAGCTCTTTTAAGATGTGATAAAAGTTTAATGCTTATAGAGGAAAGTGATGATTATGGATTTCTTGGAATAATTTACTCTACTGTTGGTAGTTTCTATGGGTTCTATGGAGTTCAACTTATTGAAAATGAAATTAAGCAAAGGCAAAATATTAATAAAGGATTGAAATTGCTTGAAAAGGGTTTGGGATACGCAAGAAAAGCTGAAGACAAGCAGATAATACTTTTTTCAGTATTTTGGTTAGACTGGTGGGCTTTCCTTGGTGGTAGAGTTGATTATCTTCAGAAGAGAATATTTGATGACCTTCAAATATATGAGAAAATATCTAAAATATACAAAAATTTATTCAACGCCTGGCATTGGTATGCTAATATTTTTCCTGCAATCTATTATGCAAATTTTGCTCAGAGAAGCTTTTTTACTTCAGCTCAGAGGAAAAAATATGCTGAAAAAGGAATTAAATATGCTAACACATGTATAAAAATTTCATCTCTTTCACCTTGGTCTACATTAGCATATCAGCTGTTGACTTGGATATATTCACAATTAACTACTCATACTAAAGTAAAGGATGAAAGGGATAAAAACGCTCAAAAGATGTTAGAATACGCTAAAAAAGCTGAAAAAACTGCTGAAAATTGCGAAGGAGGATTAGCTAGAGCTGCTCAATACTCATCTATGTTCAGAGCCTATAAAACTCTTGCGGATATCGCCGAGAATAAGGAAGATAGAATTAAGATGTTATCGGTTGCTATAAATGCATCTAAGAAGTATATAGAACACTCCATGGAGTCTCGAACTGGTATTATAACAGCCCAAATGCGGTTAGGTCTTCTCTATGAAGAACTTGGCATCATAACTGTAGAAATAGACCCATTAATGCAGGCAAGGGAGAGTTTCCTAAATGTAATTAAAGAAAGTCTTGAAAAGGGGTACTATTCTTATGCAGCAGTCACTCACGAATATATTGCACATATAGAGGATCGACTAGGAAATCATACAGCCTCCGCAGATCATTATGAGAAAGCCCAAGAAAGTCATACAGAATCGTTGAAAGCCATCGAGTATAACCCATTAAAAGACAGAGTTAAGGAAAAGATAAACTATACTCGCGCTTGGAATCTAATTGAACAAGCTAAAACTTATCATAAAAGGGAAAACCACTTAAAAGCCAAGGAATGTTACGAAAAATCATATGAAATTCTAAAAGAACTACCAAGTTACAATTATGAAGCACTCTATTATACTGCGTGGATCACTCAAGAGGAAGCAGAGCAACTCAGTAAGCAAGAGAAGCACAAAGAAGCAATAGAGAGTTTCGAAAAGACTAAAAAAATTTTTAATGACGCTATAAAGATGCTGATAAAATCTGCCAACCAATCTAAAGATAAAAATAAAAGGGTAAGAATCAAGAAACTTGAGAAAGTAGCTGATATAAGAATGAATCATTGCTCCGCCAGAGCAGATCTTGAGAAAGCAAGAATTTTAGGAAAACAGGGAGAACATCTCGCAGCTGCAGAAAAATTTTCATCTGCAGCTTCCCAATTCAGAGATATTTGCACACTCTTCAAAATTAAGCGAGAACGAGAGGAATTAGAAGCTGTTTATTATCTTTGTAAAGCTTGGGAAAGCATGGAACTTGCGGAGAAATACGAGGACCCTGATAGGTTCGCAGAAGCGGCAAATCTATTTTCAAAAGCCAGTAAACTCTTTACCGAAAGCAAACTAAAGTTGCTGGCTTCGGGAAATTCCGCCTTCTGTCAAGCAATGGAGCACGGTTGCAAGTTCGACGAGTCAATAGAAATGCAAATTAAAGCGCAATTATATCCAAAGATTAAATTGATACTTAGAAAAGCAGCAACATTATATGGAAAGGGTGGTTTTGAAAGTGGGGCTGATTGGGCTCTGGCAACATCAGCTTATTTTGATGCAGCTTGGCACTTAATTAGGGCAGACGAGGAATTAGAGCTTAACAAAAGGAGGGAACTACTAGGGATTGGATCTAAGTATTTGAGATCAGCCGCAGAACTTTTTAGTAAAACTGGTTATAAAGATAAGGAAAAGGAAGTTCAAGAGCGTTTAGAAAGATTGGAGAAAGAAGAGAAGATTTTATTCTCAGCTTTAAGCACTATAAGAGAACCCTCTATCTCAAGAAGTACATTAGGCATCGTTGCCCCTGCTTGCCCAATAGAAACCAGCCAATCTCCAAGAATAAGCGAAGCACGACAGATCAACGAAGAATCAAGGAGAGTCATGGAAAAAATGGTGGCAAAAAAGAAATACAACCTTATCTATAGAGATTTACTCAAAGAGTATCCTAAAATTCAAAGAAGAGAATGCAGAGTAGGCATCGCCCAAATTGGTTTATCTAACACAGGTGATATATTAAGTGAATTCTATGAAGAGAACACTTTAGGTCTTTTAGGTTTACGAGAGGATAAAGTTGAAAATGTTAGAAATTTGGTTAAAAACATGATTGAAATGGCTAATACAAAAGGAGTTAATATCCTACTTTTCCCAGAAATGACCATCGACCTCAATTACGGTGAATTACTCGAAGATATATCCAATCTTGCCAAAACTTATGAAATGTTTATAATTCCAGGTTCCTATCACGATCAAGAAACAAAACGAAATCTCAGCATAGTAATAGGACCAGAAGGGATTCTCTGGGAACAAGAGAAACATATCCCGGCTATTATACACTTTGAGGGGAAAAGATTTAAGGAAGGAATAGATGTGGGAGATATTCCTCGAAAAACCATCATCTGCAATACGGAGTTTGGAAGAATCGCAATTGTTATAAGCCGAGACTTCCTTGATATGGATCTTAGGGTGGAAGTAAAAAACTTTGAGCTACCGGTGGATATAATTCTCAACCCAGCCTTCACGCCTGTTACAGCTGACTTCAACCC
>JAHLWE010000202.1 GCA_019058135.1 Promethearchaeota archaeon
CCCTACGGCATGGGCTACTAGTGGGACTTCTGTCGAGATGCTTTATACTTTTGACGTTCAGCCTATTTTACCAGAAAATGCTGCTACTATTTCCGCCGCTCAAAAGGTATCGAAGGGATATATTGAGTCTGCTGAAGATTTGGGTTTTTCATATGATTTATGTTCCTATTTTAAAACTAATGTTGGAGCCATGTTAAATAATGCACCTATAGATTTAGGTGGAATAAAACCACCAACATTTATGGTTGCAGCAGATGTAATATGTGATACTCATGTAAAGTGGTTTCAAGTCCAATCTCGAAGATATAAAGTTCCACTATATATAATTGATGTCCCTCATGTCACTAGCAATACAACAAATAAACAAAAGGAGTATTATCAGTCATATGTAGAAGAACAGATGCTTGAATTAATGGATTGGATCTCAGAAATAACTAAAAAAGAATATAATGAAGAAAAATCAAGAGAGGTTATTACTAATTCCTACGAGTTAAGTGAATACTGGATTAAAATTTTTGAATTAAGAAAAGCAATTCCGTGTCCAGTATCCACAAAAGATACTTTCGGTGGTTTATTTCCACTTTTTACTATGCCCGGATTAAAAGAGCCAATTAGAGTATTTAAAAAAATGTATCAAGAGACTCAAGAAAGAGTAGATAATGGTATCGGGGCTTTAGAGAACGAACATTTCCGGCTCCTTTTTGAGGGAATCCCTTTCTGGTATAACTTAAAATTCTTTGGTGTTCTTGAGCGTTGGGGTGCTATAATCGTTTTTGAACCTTATACATATTCATTTGGAAAATTCTTAGACCCAATGATGACGAAAGATTATATTATAAATAATCCAATAAAAGCCATGAGTAAAATTATGCTGAGTTTTTGGTACATCTACGACCTTGAGACGAGAGTTAAGGAATTTAAACGAGTAATTAAAGAGTGGAAAATTGATGGAGTTATTTTACATAATAATCTTTCTTGCCGCCCAAACTCTTGTGGTATGTATGACCTTAAGCAAAGACTAATGGAGGAGGAAGGAATTCCATCCCTTGTTATTGAATCGGATATGAACGATCCAAGAAAAATGAATGAAGAACAACTTAAAAATAAATTAGAAAGCTTTATGGAAATCTTACAAAAAAACAAAAAACGATAATTTTTTCTCTCTTTAACTTAATCTGGTCTTTTTTTTAATTTTTTAACTTTCTATTTCTAAATTATTAGAAAAATTCTATTTTATTTTTAATCATAAGTAACTAAATAAAATGTTAAAATTGTCTGTATACCTTTTCAAAGAGTAAAAAATTTTATTGCTGTCATTACTGCTCCACTTATTATAGGAACAGAGAAATTGTCATTTATCCTCAATGATAAAACCTCAGTGAGAGCTGCAGTAATTCCACCTAAAATAAGTAGAATTAAAGGGATTTCCAAAACAGTATAAATTATATATCCGCAGATGAGTGCACAACCAATATATGCTAATGTACCTTCAACTGTTTTTTTAAATATCTTATGTCGACCAAAACTTAACCCAAAAATTTTACTAAAGATATCACCAAAGATAAGAAAGGTTAAAGCGGCGAAAGCAATCTCTATCTCAAATAAAAGTATTGTTATGAAAACTGCAACTAAGAATATTGTCATTGATGAAAATTTTTTAGACTCATGTTTCTTAAATAATGACTTAATTCTTACTGTTAAAAGTTCATTTGTTCCCTTATGAATGAATCTAATAATATCAAGGAATATAAAAACTAAACATACACATCCGATGATTATGAGGGCTACCATTTTTGAGTAACAAATATAAAATACAATGAAAAAAATGGCAAATGGTCTTAGAGCAACCCTCCACCAGTGAGATTTGAATGTGTCATCTTCAATAATTATTTTTTTGAAGACTACTATATTATAAATACCAATTGAAATAATGTAAGCAAGAATTAAACAAAAAAAGATATTGTGAGGAACGTCAGGATAATATATAAAAACAGAATATGCTAATAGAGGAAGTACAATGATTCCTATAATTTCTCCAGTTTTAGTAATATAAGCAAAAATTGCTACAATAATAAGCAAAAAACAAAGAAAGTAAAAAATCTCCGGACCGATAAGAATATATTGTACTAAATAAAAAAGCATTATTCCTGTAGCACAAGCTACACCTTGACCACCACGAAAACCAATATAAAAAGGTAGGATATGCCCAACAATAGCCACTAAACCACTTATTTGCGCAAATATATAATCTGCCCCAATACTTTGTGTTAATAAAACAACAAATAAACCCTTTAAAGTATCAAATATTGCCGTAGGAATAGCATATACAACTCCTAAAGTATGATATACATTTAAGGTACCAGCGTTACAAGTACCTTCTTTTCTTATATCAATGCCTTTTAATCTACCAAAAAAATAAGCAGGTAAAATCGAACCTATAAAATAACCAATCAAAATACTTAAAATATTTATTATTATTTCACTAAGTTCCATAAATCCCCACCATCATCAATAATCATCTAGACTTAAAAAATATTATTGAAAAACTGTTCTACTAAACAAAAAATAATATATTAGGAAAAGTATCGGTGTTAAATAAAATGAAAATTAAAAAATACGTATTTTTACTTATTCAAAAAAAAATATAAGATTTTTTTAGAAAAATGAAAATTAAATCCAAATATAATTATGAATATTAAACAACCATATTAAGATTGCTTTTTTAATAACTTGAATAAATTCATATATTGCTCAATATAACTCTCCTCCCCAGTTTCCTCATATTTAATTAATAGTTCAATTGATTTTGATAAAGCTAAAGAATAAATAAATAATCCAAATAATCCAATAGATGCTATGAGTAAAATCATGCTGAGTTTTTGATATATATATGACCTAGAAACAAGAGTAAGAGAATTTAAGAGAGTAATTAAGGAGTGGAAAATTGATGGAGTCATATTACATAACAATCTCTCCTGCCGTCCAAATGCATGCGGTTTATATGATCTCAAACAAAGATTAATGGATGAAGAAGGAATTCCATCTCTTGTTATTGATTCTGATATGAATGATCCAAGGAAAATGAATGAGGAACAACTAAAAAATAAACTTGAAAGCTTTATAGAAATCTTACAGAAAAATAAAAAGCGATAATCTAATAAGATTTATTCTTAATTTTTACAAGTATATTTTTTAATAACACACTTCTAAATTATAATATAAATATTATTTTTGATGATATATAATCCAATTTTTTAATCAGCTCCTTCCAAATTATTATTTTTAAGGAAAAGAGAAAAATTTAATTTTGTTTAGGTAAATCTAAACAATCAATGAATAATTTTTTTAATTTTAAAAGATGTCGCTTGATAAATATATAGGAATGCCATTAATTGAAAGGGAATATGCCCGTTGCGTTACCGCCTTAAACCGCACCGGCATTCTCACGCTTCTTCCGAAATCAGAAAGCATTGGGGTGATTGGAATAGATGGAAAAGAGTATCCAATACCAACCCAAGAACAGGTTGTAGAACTATTTGCTCATAATAGAGAGCTTGTAGGCAGAAAAGTTCCACAAGGGTTTGATCGTTTAGAATTAACACCCATGGCAATGCCAACACCCCTTTTTATTGACCGAATGAAAGCAG
>JAHLWE010000203.1 GCA_019058135.1 Promethearchaeota archaeon
AACCATCCATTTTTAATATACCAATCGATTGTATCCTTTGTAGTGCTTTTATAATCTGGAAATTTAAATTTAAAACCTAATTTTTTAATTTTTTCATTTGAGAAGAGGTATTGATGCTTCATATAGCCAGCCATAGATAAATCAACAGGAGGTCTCGAATTTAATTTTCGAGCTTTTTTTTCCTTTCGCTTAGCAAGCCAAAAAAGAGTACTCGACATAAATTTATAAAATGGCCACCAAATTGGAAAATTAAAATAATCAACATTTAAAAGATCAGCAACATACTCAAAAAAATCTTCTTGAAAGCAAGGATCAATAATCATGTTATAAACTTCACCAATTGCTTTATCATTTTCCGCTAGAAAAGTTGCTGCACGGACTAAATCTACCACATGAATTAATGGCATAGATAACCGCTTCTTTTTTGGATATATATGGATACCCGGACCAACACCTGATTTATTTACAATTTGGAAAATATGGAAAGTACCATAATGTTGATAGGGACCAATAATAGGTGCGGGTCGGATTATGATTGTTTTTAATCTATATTTTTCACAATATTCTTTTAAAACCTTTTCTTGTTCCATTTTGCTAATACTATAATTATTTGGAGGGTTATAAGGAGTTGTCTCATCAGCAGGAATTGGATAACTTTTATTATCTTTTTTATATTTAGGCTCCCCGTAAACCCCGCATGTACTCCAATGTATAAATCGTAATGTCTCCAAATTTTGTGATTTATAAATAATTTCAAGTAAATTCCTTATACCCTCAACATTAATTTTTCTTAAAATATCTAAACTAGCAAAATAATCATATAAACTGGCCGTATGAAAAATCAAATCATATTTTCTATCTTTAAATAGAGGTTCAAGACTCTCTGGTTCGGTCAAATCTGCTGGGATGAATTCTACTCTCTCATGTTGCAAGACTTCTTTCATATATTTTAATTTGCTACTAAAAATCGTTTCCTTACTCATTATTTCTTTTCTCCTAGCTGATGGGAGGTCAGTTGCAATAATCTTCCAATTATTTTTTGTTTTTAATATCTCTCTTACAAGAAATGTACCTGTGTGCCCTTTTGCACCATCAATTAAAACTAATTTGCTCATATTAAAAAATAGAATAAGGTTATTACGATTAAATATCTCAAATTATTATTTAAATAATTTTTCTAAAATAAATTGTTCATTTATTATCTCATTATTAAATGTAATTTGAATCATTTTATCTCTATTCTGCAATCCCGATAATAAACAAACATCCATGTGCGGTATATTTAATTTTTTTTTGATTAATTTAAGCAACTCTTTATTTGCTTTACCTTTAATAGGCGGAGATTTAAGCAAAATTATTAAATTATCATTTTCTTGGATTATTTTTTGTTCTTTAAAATTAGGTTTTACATGTATTGAAAGATTAAATGTATTTCCACTAATTTTTTTTAAAAATGACATATAAAACGTTTACTCCAGAAATTTATCAATATTCTCTCTTAAAATGTGAAACGAATTTGGGGAAATTTTTATTCCTCCAGCAAGTTTATGACCTCCTCCAATCCCTCCTAAATCTTTTTTAATATTTTCAATTACATAATTTGCTCCCTTTCCCGGATATTTTTCAAGATACTTATTACTACATCGGACACTCAGTTTTATCATATGATAACGTTGTTCTTCGCCTCCTAAAAGTAACATTTTATTGGGGTCTAAAATTTCATTGACAGTTGCGAAACTGCTGGTATCTGACCAATTACTTGGGGGGATTTTTCCTCCCGCATCAATAATTATGGCTTTTTTTGACACTTCTTTTTGAATTCTTGATATGGTGCTTAAATTCCTTATTAGGTTTTTTATGTAATCATAATACATTTTCTTTGAATATAGAGTTATATTAGGGCGTTGTAGTAAATTAAATGCGGCATTTATATTATTAAAACCTAAAATATTTAATAATAATGAATGCTCAAAAACAAATTTTAATAATCCACTTTTCTTAGGAAAAATTGCCGACTTTCCAATAATATCTGCATCAAGTGAGCCCTGTAATTTTTCAATTTCATCTGAATTAAGTTTAATTACTGGTCTATTTTCGTCAATTTTCAATTTACGTAATATTTTTTTGGATTTCTGGAGATCTCCCTCAATTTTTTTTATAAATGGTAATATACTATATCTCAATCCTTCCTTGATTGTTTCATGCATACCTCCAAATAAAGTTAAGCCATCCAGTTCTAATATAATACCCTCTTCAATAATTTCCTCATATACTTCTTTATTAAAAGAAGCCAATTTATCCATAGATTTTAATGAATCTCCGGAGATTCCAAGGATTGCTAACCATCCCAATTTAATTATCGACGGTTTTATTCTTTTTGCAAACATATATGCCAATGTAGCTCCTGCTATATCACTTAATCCATCAAATCCGTAAATTGTTGGATTTAAAAGAAATAGATTATCTGGGATTTCTAAATCTTCGATATCTTTATCAATTTCATGATGATCTAAAATAAAAAAGTCTTCTTTTCGATCTTTAATTATTTGAATTATCTCAGAAACATTAGAACCAATATCGGTAAAAATAAAAGCCTTTTTTTTATTTCCTAGCTTAGGAAAAAACTCTTTTAAATAATTTTTCCAAGATTGCGCTAAATTAAAGATATGATATTCGAATGGGATTTGTAATTTATGTAACAAATTCTGTATTAAAGCAGAACTACTAAATCCATCAGCATCATTATGAGAAATAGAAATTACATGATCATATTTATTATCTAAAAAATTCTCTACTAAATATTCTAATTGAGATAAAAATTTTTTCTTATCTTTTTTAACATTCACATCAATCATTCGTTAATTATCAAATACAAAAAAAAATAATAAATATTTACATAATTTTGAAACTAATAAAATTAAAAAAATATCACACTTTATTAAGTCTATAAATTTTCAAGTTAGAGAATAATAATGTTAAATAAGTTTAATTTAAAGAAATCTACTTTTGTGTTAGCAATATTATTCATTCTTTCTTTTTCTCTAACATTATTTTACGTTAATGGTATTAAGGAATTAAATCATAAAGATTCAAGCAATTTCGATTATACTATTAATTCTCCAAAATTACAATTATTTGATTATGAACCAGTTTTATCAGAAAAACTGCATGATTTAGGGAATATCTCCATAATAAATATGAAAACAGAAGATCAAGGATTTTTTTACAGAAATAATACTTATGAAAATATTAAAAATGATCTTACCTCTGGATATTTAAGTGTACAATATTTTGATTTAAAATTTAGCAACACAATAAGACCCGCTAGATTTAATAATTCAGATATAAGAGATAGATTTGAATATATCACTGTAAAATTCAATATTTATATTACTTTTGATTATAATTCCAGGGCATCAGGACTTTTAATGTATCAAACAAATTTATATCCCACAAATTTACTTGATGTTGATCTTAATGAAACCTTACTTCCTGAAGGAAATTATACAATTGATTCTGAAAATGCTTTTATTTACAATTATCGAGAACAGCATATAGCCAAAAATGGCACTCTGTGCTTTATTTTTACTTACAATTATAGGTTAAACATTGAATACTGGAATATCAACCAGGATCCTAATCAAAATTTTAATATGATTAATAAAACTCAAACACAATCAGTTAATTTTACTTATGGCTTTACTATTAAAGGATTAATTAAAACTTCTCAAGGATCTATTGGACTTGCTAATAATTTAGATTTATATTTTTTATTTTGCATTGAAGATAGTATTAAACTATACAATTTCGAATACTTAATTGGTAATGAATCCAAAGATATAAATGCTCATAAAAACCCACAAAATTGGTTTAATGGTTCTTGTCTGGCGAATCAGACTTTAGTATTATTGAAATTTACTACAAATTTCATAATTGGGTTTAACAATGTATGTTATGATTTTTGGGCAATAGATAGGCTTATTATGTTGGATAATATTCGAGAACGTGTATACTTCTTAGAAATTCTCGATGGACCTTCGGGTATTTATCTTGAAGGTATCCAATTCATTGAATCCAATGTATATTATTCTCAATTTAGGAAAATTACAACTAATTTCGAGCGTGGAGCAAGTGTTATAGACTTAAACACAACAGAAGGAGGAGGTTTATCACCAAAACCAGGTTTAAATATTACTAGCTCTTATTTCATTAAGAATGAAGTTCTTGCAGTAATTGTTGAATATCAAACTACTGAATTTTTATCTGTAGTGGTTACAGATCACATAAAAGTACCCCTATCAGGAGTAATTTTAAAATTTTATTATTTCAATCAAACTTATGGTACATATATTTCATCTGTAAAATCTCAACCTAGTCCCCCAAAAATAACAGATTATGCAGGACAAGTCTTATTGTACAATGTGCCAATAGGAATTTATACTGTTGAAATTTACAATCCTCTTGGGCACTTTGAAATGAATGGAACAGCAGATACTTCGATAGCACCCAATTATATAAATACTCCAGTTATTCACTTTCCAACATGGATTATAATTTTCTCAATTATTTATTCCATCATCTTAGTATTAGGAGTATGGATTTATATAAAAAATAAAAATCTATAATAATTATTAATGAAATGGCTATATTAAAATAAGTGATGAGATATAATAGTAATTTACATAGATGAACTTAAAGACTTTGTGGCTTTTCTCGAAGAAAGAATTACAGATAATATTTTTTTTGAAATAAAAAAAGAAAGCCAGCAAGATGATCTTGATAGTATAAAAAATATTGAAATTATACTTCATTTCTTAGGTAAGATTCTTGAAAATTCCTTGGTACTGTATGAAACAAAATTTAAATTTTCTGCACAAGATATGGGAAAATCCGAGAGCCGTATAATCGAAGAGTTGCAAAAACTCCTTGATACAGCCAATTTAAATATAAAACTAATAAAAGGAAAAATCAGAGAAATTTATATCTCTTATTCTTAGTTAGAAATTAAAAATCATTTAATATATCCATAGCCAATAAGTCTAAACCGCTTTTTAATAACCCTGCTGATGGATATTAATGAACCTTTTTCTGCACACAATGGAATGGATAATTTCATAAGAATGAAATCCTTCGTAATCTTCGACACAACCCCTGCAGTTCTCATAGTACCGCATACTAATAATAAACGCTCATTATGTTTAATTTTTTCTACTTTTATTGGTTCTTCTGCCCCAATTACTTGATCCAATAAATGTACATCTAATTTAACTTCTGTTAAAATTTCCGGCAATGTACCTGGAGCTCCGCCTAAGTTTCCGATTAAAGAATCGCTCTTTGTAAGAAAAGGATCCAATTCAGTTCCAATTCCAATTAATCCACCTGGTTTTGCCTCTTCCAGTCTAATATTTCCTTGACTAAGACTTACTGCTTTAGCAAAAATAGGTTCATATCCACTTTTTCCTCGTAACCCTGGTCTCATTTCTATATCATCATCAATTTTTACTATCCCCTGAGTAATTGAACCTCCAATTACACCACCTAATAATTTATCAATTTCTGTTCCAGGTTTATTAATATCAAAAGATCTAGCAATTAAAAACCTAAAATCATCATTTTTATTTAATTGAGGTATAGGTATATTTTTTTCAAAATATTCTATTATAAGTCCAATATTTGCATTAAAAACTGCAGAAACCGGAATTATAGGAGCATTTTCTGCAATAGACCCCTTAATGAAGCTTTTAATCTCATTAAAATTCTCTATTGCTCTTTCTTCAGAGACTGAGTCTATCTTATTTTGGACTATAACAATATTTTTAATATTAGCAATTTCTAAAGCAGCCAAGTGTTCTCGAGTTTGGGGTTGAGGACAAACCTCATCTGCTGCTATTAATAATAATGCCCCATCCATGAGTGAAGATCCGCTAAGCATTGTAGACATTAACACACTATGCCCGGGTGCATCAACAAAACTGATCTTTCTAACAAATTCGAGTTTTCCTTTACAATAAATACATTTATATCTTTTTTCTCCCTTCTTTCGAGCCTGTTCAGTCATCCAATAAGTCATATATTTATTACAAGCGGAACATTTTAAAATTGTTGAATTAGCATATCCTAATTTGATTGATATTCCTCTTTCTTGCTCATCTGAGAATCTATCTGTCCATTCTCCGCAAATAGCCTTGACTAACGTCGTCTTTATGGGAAATGTCTAAACGACTATTCAATTCCATGATCGACGTGCCCTACAAGGCCAATATTCGTCTCTGCTTGAGTTTTACCGATTAAATCTTTAAGACTTTGAGAAACTTTCGATTTTATTGATGCTTTAGGAGAAATTTTTTCCTTAGGTTTTGATTTTTCAATAACCTTTTCTTTAATTTTTTCCTCTTGTACTTTCTCTTTTTTATCCTCTGGAGGTGCCATTGGACATTTATGTGCGCTTAATCTTTTAAACACTTTTCCACAATAAGGACACTTTTTACTCAATTGCTAAATAAAACTCCCTTTTTTTTAATATTTAATATTTTAAATTGGTTTTTATTTTTAATGAAAATAAAATAATACAATAAATAAGTTTTTAGAATTTTTAAAAAATCATGGTTTATCTATTGTATTAAGTATTTTTATTGCACCCGCCTTCTTTTCTTTTGTTGAATAAGAAATCCGTAATTTACTATCTACGTAAAAAATTGAGGTTTTATCACATATTTCGTTTTTATGCACAATATATACTGGTGCAGGAAATCTTTCAGTATTTATATCAGAAAGTTCAATTCGAAAAAAAATCTTAGAATTACAATGCGGACAACTACTAACTTTCAAAACCATCTTTTTAACCTCTCTTAAGTATTTCTCTTTATATACATATCATTTTCATAATTTATCTAATTTTTTGATAGAATAATCTAAATTGCATTCAAAATTATTTAATATAAATATTAACTTTATTAGAATAAATTAATTTAACATTCTAAGAGAAAAATTACTTCCTTAAAATGCAATTAGCCAACAAATTAAAATATTCAAGGTATTTGATTTTATTTTTGCTTAATTATTGCATAATTTTTTCTCTCTTCTTAACTTCAAGTTCTGTTTCTCAACAAAGATTTTCTTTATCTGCAAATAATGAGCTAAATATTGACCTTTCATTATTACCAAGAGCAAATCTTACTCAAAATTTAGATGAATGGTTCGATCGAAAAATCGAAATGTTAATTATCGCTCCTCCAGATAAACCTAATTTCACTACTATTTTAACTCCTTTAGCCGAATGGAAAAATCAAAAAGGCGTAAAAACTCTGATTTTAACGAATTATTCAAGTTATCCCGGGGTTGATACACAAGAAAAGATCAGAAATATGATTAAGAGCTATTATAGTTCGGAAAAAGTTCAATGGGTATTGTTAGCAGGAGATACAGACTTAATTCCCATAAGATATGTATATAATAATGATGTAGTTCCGTTAGGTGAGAGTGAAACGGTTGGAGATAATTATTTTAAACCAACCGATTTTTATTATGCCGATATAAACGGCACATGGGATGATGATGGAGATGGGAGATGGGGTGAATCATCGGTATATAATGATAATGGAGTTGATGAAATCGATTGGACTCCTGAAATCTATGTTGGACGCTTACCCGCTTCCAATGATGAGGAGTTAGTAATGATGGTTAATAAGACTCTTAAATACGAAACTAATCCTAAAATTGGAGATTGGATGGACTCATTTTTGCTCGCAGGTGTAATTTCTGACTATCCACATCAAACAGAATCAGAAATTGGTGAAGACGAAGCTAGACTTACAAGTTATATTCTATCTAGTTATGTTCCAGACTCAATGGATTATGTGCATTTGATCCAAACTACTTCAAGCTTCGAACCGAATCCAAACTTTTCTAATATAACATCTCCAATTTCAATATTTCGAAATAATTTTAATGATGGATTCTCATTAGGAATTTTTGCAGGTCATGGAGCTCCCAATAGGTTTATAAGTAGATCTGGAGATATAATTTACAGCAGCAGTAATGCAGGAAGTTCCTCAAATACTAATATGCCCACATTATTTTATGGTGATGCATGCACAACTTCTAGTTATGATTATGGAGATAATAACATCGGTGAAATTTTAATTAAAAGACAAGATGCCGGAGCGATAGGATATATTGGAGCATTAAGAACAACATGGTATTTTGAACAAGATCTGGATTTAGAAATGTTAAATCGCGGCAATTGCAAATTGTTTTGGAAAGTATTCTTTATTAATAAAAGTTATCAACCCGGAAAGGCGCTTTACGATTCAAAAGTTGAATATTTGAAGAGTGATTGGTTTAAATATTCAAATATAAATATGTCGCTCGAATGGGAAAGGAAGAACGTTTTAACCTATTGCCTCTTGGGCGATCCCGAAGTTGATATTTATACAAATATCCCAAAAACCCCCAAAGATCCATTCTCTGGAGATATTTATGAAGGGCAGCATTTCTCAATGTATTTAACAGATGTCAATGATAACGTTCTCTCAAATATTAGAATTAATTTTGTAAGTAAAATGGGGAAATATCGAACTTTCTATTCAGATAAAAATGGATACGTAAATATACTCTTCCCTCTGGGTATCGATACATATAATTATGCAATTACTGGGCACAATATCAAATCTATTAATGGTTCTTTTACAACCCTACCAGATAATAATCCTCCTATTTTAGAGAATCTCCATATAAATCCCGATATACCATCTGTCTCTGATAATATCTGCTTTTCAATTAACGCAGCCGATAATGAATCCGGAATAGAAAATATTTTCTTTCTGATTTCAAATGATAATTTTTCTTCATATAATTATTTTCCTTTAGAAAAAGAAAGTAGCACAGATGATTCGCATTCCTGTACATTAAATAAATTGGATTTTATGGATTATAAATATGCAATCGTTGGATTTGATTATGCAAATAACTCAATCATTCAATACAATATAAATAATTTCCAATTTGAGATCCTGCCACCCATTTTATATTATCTTTTAATATTGATTAATTTTGGATTATTTGGATTACTTGCCTTAGGAATAATAATTCTTATTAATAATTGGCAAATTTACAAGAAGAAATATATAGACTTGAAATAAATTAAACTGTTTCATTGGTTTTAGCAGTTAATGCTTCCTTTCTTAATGATAAGAGATACCTAAGAGAGCGATAAGAACCTAACAACCCATGACAAACCATTGCGAGACCAATAAAAAACGCTGCGATATAATCTTCATAAATAAAAACAAGAATCAACATTAAAACCCCTGAAATACTAAAAGAAAAAATCAAAGATATTTCTCCAATTATGATTTTTCTAATCGAGGTTCGCCTTAAAATATCTTTTAAATCATTATAATACTGGTCTTCTCCCTTATCTCTGATATACCAAGAACTTTCTAAGTTATTTGCAAATAGATATAGACTCCATAAAAAAATGAAAAGAGCAAGGTAAAAATCTAAAGTTCCGAGTATTAAAATCGGAATCTGAACTAAAATCATCCCTTTCCAGCCAATTTTTCTAGCTAATTTATTCGTCTCGAGTTTTAATTTTGCCGTAACATAGTAGGTGCTTAAAATATCTAAAGATCTGCCTGTACCTACAATAAGCAAATTAATTAAAAAATTGGAATTCTGGGATATTAATTGCAATAACATATTTTTTCACGACCTTAGTAAAAATTAATAAATAAAAGTTAAACATTATAAAATATCTCTCCAATTTAAAATAATCATTTTAGTGAGGGAAATATGTGGGAAATTAACCCTTATGAAATAGCAAAAATAGAACTTGAATTTATTGCAAAAAAATTAGATTTACCTCCAAATATTGAAAAATTTCTCAAAAACGTAGAACGCTCAGTTATTGTTTCAATTCCTGTCATCATGGATGATGGAAACCTTAAAATATTTGAAGGATTTCGTGTTCAACATTCCTCTGTTCTTGGTCCTTGTAAAGGTGGCGTACGATATAGCCAACTGGTGACACTTGATGAAATTAAAGCCTTAGCTATGTTAATGACTTGGAAAACAAGCCTTCATAGACTCCCATTTGGAGGCTCAAAAGGAGGTGTTTGTGTTTATCCTAAAAATGTATCAAAAAGGGAATTAGAACAAATTACTAGAAGATATACTGCAGAAATAATTAATATGATAGGACCTAATAAAGATATTCCAGCACCAGATATTGGCACAGATGCTCAAACCATGGCATACATAATGGATACATATTCAATGCAGCATGGAAAAACAATCCCTGGAGTTGTTACAGGAAAACCAATAGAAATAGGGGGGTCCCCAGGAAGAAGTGACGCAGCAGGAACTGGACTTTTTTTTGTAATTGAAAAATATTGCGAGAAATTTGATTATGATTTAAAATCCATGACTATAGTTATTCAAGGATTTGGGAAAGTAGGCTCGGTTATTGCCAAAAAGTTATATGAATACGGATGTAAGATTATTGCAATTACTGAATTAGCGGGGGGAGTGTATTCTGAGAAGGGTCTTGATGTAGATCTGTTAATAGAATGGAGAGATAAAGGAAAATTCCTTAAAGATTTTAAAGGAAATTCTATAAAATCAATTACCAATGAAGAACTATTTAAAATTAAATGCGATCTCTTGATACCTGTTGCAACAGAAAATCAAATTACTAAGCATAATGCAAATGATATCGATTGTAAAATTATTTTAGAGGGCGCTAACGGACCGACAACACCAAAAGCAGATGAAATTCTGAATAAAAAGGGCACTATTATTATTCCCGATATTCTTGCAAACGGTGGAGGCGTTATCGTTTCATATTTTGAATACGTACAGGATATAAATGCATATTATTGGGATTTAGAACGAGTCAATAAAGAACTAAAAAAGATTATCCTAGATACGTTTGAAAATGTTTGTAACCTTGCTAAAGAAAAAAAAGAGAGCCTTCGAACTGCATCTTATATGATTGCAGTTTCAAGAGTTGCAAAAGCCTTACAATTAAGGGGAATTTTTCCATAATGTAGAAAAAAAATGATAATATTATCAATAATTTTTAATTACAACTCGTATAAAACAAAATATTAATATAAATTTAAAAAATTGATAAGGGAAATTTTATGGAAGTTAATCCTTTTGAAATGGCAAAACAACAATTGGCACTCGTCGCTGAAAAAATGAATTTAAATTCAGATGCACACTATTTTCTTAAAAGAGTAGAAAGATCGTTAATTGTTTCAATACCCATTATTATGGATGATGGTAGTCTTAGAATTTTCGAAGGATATCGTGTTCACCATTCAACTATTCGAGGTCCTGGAAAAGGTGGAGTGCGCTTTAGCCCTTTAGTTACTCTTGATGAGGTTAAAGCGTTAGCAACTTGGATGACTTGGAAATGTGCTCTTCACAATCTCCCTTTAGGCGGTGCTAAAGGTGGAGTCTGTGTTGATCCTAATAAGTTGTCAAAAAGAGAACTTGAACGACTTACAAGGAGATATACTGCGGAAATAATTAGTATTATTGGACCAGATAAAGATATTCCTGCTCCAGATGTAGGTACTAATGCCCAAACTATGGCTTGGATGATGGATACATATTCAATGCAATATGGAAATACTGTACCTGGAGTAGTCACAGGAAAACCTTTAGAAATCGGAGGTTCGCCAGGAAGAAGTGAAGCAACGGGAACTGGCCTTTTTTTTGTGATAGAAAAATATTGTGAAAAAGAAGGTCTTGATTTAAAATCTATGTCTGTAATTATTCAAGGTTTTGGAAAAGTTGGTTCCATTATTAGCAAAAGGCTGTATGAAAATAGGACAAAAATAATTGCAATTTCAGAATACTATGGTACAATTTATTCTGAGAAAGGTTTAAATATAGATGAATTAATAAAATGGCAAGAAAGTGGAAAACTTATTACTGATTTTAAAGATGATTCTATTAAGCTCATTCCCAATGAAGAATTTTTTAAAATTAAATGTGATATATTAATTCCAGCAGCAACAGAAAATCAAATAACTGAGCATAATGCAAATGATCTCAATTGTCAAATTATTTTAGAGGGCGCAAACGGACCAACAACACCAAAAGCAGATGAAATTCTAAATAAAAAGGGAATAGTTGTTATTCCCGATATTCTTGCTAACGGAGGGGGTGTGATCGTTAGTTATTTTGAATACGTTCAGGATATAAATGCCTATTATTGGGATTTGGAGAGAGTGAATAAGGAACTAAAGAAAATTATTATTAATGCATTTGAAGCTGTGTATAAACTAGTTAAAGAAAAAAATGTATCTTATAGAATAGCAGCATATATGATCGCCGTCTCAAGGGTTGCGAGGGCAATTGAATTACGGGGAATCTTTCCATAATAGAGATTATATTAATCTAAATAGAAAATTTTCTTTTTTTTTAATTAACTCAAGAATGATTGGCTCTTCAATATTTTTGATTATATCATTAATTTAATAAAAAATAGAATGCAAATCGCACTAAATTTCTGAGTTCGGAAAGGGATCAGGTTTTTCCAACATCCTATGACCGTTAACGAATTAACAGTTTACAGTTTCCCAATAATCGCAATATCAGTACTATCTGTAACGATATGTTGTTTAACTTCCAGTCTAGTGCGAAGTGCTATAAATTAATAATAAACACTTTTATTTTAATTTTACTTTTTGCATACTATTTTCATTCTAATTGTAATATTCCAACGTTTATTATGATTATTTTCTCAAAGATCTTAAATTTAATTAATTAACTTTTAGAAAATTTAAATAGTTTTGAAAATAATCTTAAAATATCGATGCCTAGTAAAATAATTGTATTTTTCAAACGTGTTGGGCGCAACTGGTTTCTAATTTTTATAATCGCCGTGATTTTTGTTTTTTTTATCGAACAGATATTAGCAATTTGGTTAGTGGGTATTGCACTAGTTCTATATTTGTTATCGTTTCTTCCTAATATCTTCTTCAAGAGATCCTTAAAAGGAAAAATGATGGAATATTATATGATTGAAGAAGATACAATTGCTCATAAAATGAAAAAACCATTGAGAAAAATTAGAGAAACGTTATTTAAATTATCCCAAAAGCAACACAAAAAAACCTATCTAATTGTATATTTAGATAATAGATATATTTATTTTCACGAAGAAACAGTTAATAAGTTTAATGAACTTTATAAAAAAGGATTTGGTGAGAAGGAAATTCTCGAGGGTATGAAAAAATACGATTTACAAACAAAATCGGAGGTCAAATATATCTTGAATACTCTTAAGAAACATAATCGGCTACCAGAAAGAGATATCTCTGTAAAAGAGTATAGAGATAAGGATAGATATTAATATCTACGAATTACTTAACTCAATCCTATTTTTTGATTAATAAATGAATCTTAAAAAAAAGAATTGACAGTATAAGTTCTTCAAATCCCAATTTTAAAAATAAAAAGTTTTATTTTTCTGAAATTAATTTATTTTATTAATAAGAATTACTAAATACAATTAATAATCATATTTTATCTTATAAATCACATAAATAACTCATAATTTTCGGTGGAGAAAAAATACCTAAAAAGTTCATTATGAAAATCTTGACTGCCGGAGAGGGCGGAGTAGGAAAAACAACACTTTTACGCCGTTTTGTTGAAGGACAATTCTTCTCAGAGACTAAAATGACTATTGGAGTGGAATTCTTTTTAAAATCTATTATTTTAGGAGACAATGAGATTACACTTCAACTCTGGGATTTTGGTGGGCAAGAACGTTTTAGGTTTTTACTTGGAAGTTATGTTTTAGGGGCTAAAGGAGCATTACTAATGTTTGATCTTACAAGAATAGCAACATTAGAAAAACTTGATCAATGGGTTCAAATTGTGCGCCAAAACGATCCTGATTTACCTGTTTTATTTCTTGGGACTAAAATTGATTTAATAGAAGATATAAATGTGAGTGATGACTTTGCTTTATCATATCTCGAATCCTTAAATTTATTTGATTATCTCAAGATATCATCAAAAACCGGTGAAAATGTTGAGGAATCCTTTAGACGCTTAATTCAAGAAATATTCGAACGTCAGGGTATTCCACTATAAATGTTATCTTATTTTAATGATTTAAAAGATCATCAGCTTATCATTTTGGATGCGAATTTTATATTAATCCCATCTCAGTTTGGGATCGATTATTTTGAAGAAATTAGAGATATCATCCCGGGGAAATTGGCTTATATAGTTTTTAAATCCACTTTAGATGAATTAAATTGGAAAAAAATAAGGGAAAATAAAAAAGTCAAATATCAGAAACAGTTAGAATTAGGCTTACAAATTTTAAGATCTCATAAATTCTATGAGATCCCAATAGAGAGAGAAATTAATGAAACCGTGGATGATTTTTTGATTACAGCATGTCAAAAATTATTAAATAATAATTTCAAAGTTCATTTGGCAACAAATGATTCCAGACTTCGGTCTAGAGCAATGAAATTGGGAATGAGTATTATATATCTAAGACAAAAAAAGAAAATTGTTTCTGATCGATTCGATTAGAAAACTTTATTAAATTTTGATTAGCTATAATTTAAATATCTTTTATTTAAATTTTGGTTGATTGCGATGGAAAATCTAAATTTTTTTAACTTTCTCTTTAGATCACCTCGTATTATCTTTGGAAGAGGTAAGATTTCAATATTGGGTGAGCAAGCGCGTATTCTTTACGGAAAGAAAAAAAATAAAAAACTAAATGCATTTTTAGTTACTGGAAAAAGTTCTCTTAAGAAATCCGGTAATTTAAATAGAATATTAAATAATTTGGACAAGGCCAATGTTCCGGTTTTTATTTATGATGAGATTGAAGGAGAACCAACTACATTAATAATAAATCGAGGGAAAGAACTTGCAATTGAAAATAAAACAGATGTTGTTATTGGCATAGGTGGAGGGAGTGTTATAGATTCTGCTAAAGGTATCTCTGGTTTAGTTACTAATGGTGGAATTGTAGAAGATTATCACGCTGGTAAAAGAAGTTTTGATAAACCAGGTCTTCCTTTCATTGTTGCTCCAACCACATCCGGTACTGGTTCTGAAGTATCTAATAATGCAGTAATCATTGACCCTGCTCGAGCAATTAAACAAAGCATTCGTGGAGATAAAATGATGGCACATATTGTAATATTAGATCCTGAATTAGTTCTTTCATGTCCTAAAAAATATACGGCATTTTCTGGTGCTGATGCGTTAGTTCAATCAATAGAGGCGTTTGTATCAAAATCATCTAATTATCTCTCAGATATTTTTGCAATTGAATCAATAAAATTATTACTTCCATCTCTTCCTAAAGTAGTAAATGACCTCTTTAATCTTGAACTGAGAGAAAAGATGATGTTAGGAAGTTTCCTTGATGGATTAGCATTTGCAACCTCAAAACTTGGGGCAGTCCATGGGTTTGCGCATCCACTTGGAGTTAAACATAACATAAATCATGGGTTAGTTTGTGGGCTTTTATTACCATATGTGATGGAATATAATGTTGAATTAGAACATGTTCAAAAAAAATATGCTTATATTGCAGATATTGCAGTTCAGAGCGAAATTATTGATGAGGTTGATTTAAAGATAAAAGATTGCCCAGATAGTATAAACGATAAAGCTGTGTGGATAATCGAACTCATTAAAAAGATTTTTGAATATTGTGAAATCCCTCTGCATTTAAAAGATATTGGAATTACCGAAGAGGATATTGATGATATCGTTAAGGATACGAAAGGTTCATCTTTAAATAATAATCCTCGAGACACTAATAAAGAAAGTCTAAAGCAAATTCTTTTGAATGCATTATAATGTTAAATAAAATATATACGTAAATTATTATAAACAAAATTAAAATAAATAAAATAATTGGAGGCAAAATAAATGAAAGTAGTAAAAGAGTCTGATTTTGAATATCGTGGTGGTGATTCTGGTGTGAAGTATCTTTTTAGGGGTCCTAGTATTGATTGGGGGGTGATACTTCTTAAACCTGGAGAATATATGGGAGAAAAACCCCACGGTCACAACTTTTTAGATGAAACCTTCTTTTTCATTCAAGGAGATGGTGTAATGATCGTTGACGATAAGGAAATCGCTGCACCAGAAGGCTCAGCTTTCTTGATTGAACCAAAGGAAATGCATAATATACGAAATGATTCTGACAAACCGATAAAAATAATCTTTATCAAAGGAGAATATAAACCGGATGATAAAATATAGTTTTTATTTAATTTTATTTAAGAAATTTCTAAAAATCTTAACAGAAAAAAATTTAAACTTAATTATAATTAAAGAAATATAATATTAGATTTGGGTAAAAGATTTGACAAAGAAAAAGCACAAAGAAGCCCAACAGGCCCAGAGCTTTAGGATTAAATTTCCTCGCCGTAAAGATGGAGAAATGTTTGCCAGAATTGTTGATATCCTCGGAAATGAACGTATGCGCGTATTTTGTGAAGATAAAGTTTATCGAATTGGTCGTGTTCGTGGTAAAATTAAAAAAAGAGTGTGGATGCGTCAAGGGGATTTAGTATTAATTTCAAGTTGGGACTGGGAAACTCAAACAGTCGGAAAGTTGGGAAAATGTGAAATATTTTGGAGGTATAGAGCTAATGAGATTGCTTGGCTTGAACGCAATAAAAAAGTACCTGATATACTTGATATTAATAACATTCCATTATAGAATTAGTTAGAATAATGTATCTTTAACTAACAAATCTCAAACATTTTCTACAAAAATTTTATATTTCATAATAGATTAATAATATTTGTCTTTTTCTAAGAAATTTAATCAAACATTTAATAACTCCTAAAATCAATTAGATCTTTTAGAAAAGAGTGATTATGAAAGAATGCTTAAATAATAAAATTTATATTATTAATAAAAAGAGAGTAAAAAAAATATGGCATATAAGGAAAGAGTGGAAGAAGATGAAGCAGAGACTGTCGATTTAGATACGACTATAAAGGAAACTGATATAGATACAACCATTTTCGCTGTTCGCACAACACTCAATCAAGAAAGTAATATTTTGAAGCAAATATTTTATCGATTTAAAATACTATCTCCATTACCTGACATAAAAGGAATGCTTGTTACTCCACTTTTACCTGGTTTTATATTCATTGAAGCTACTCAAAAAACAGAGGTTCAAAAAGCCATTCAAGGTATTCAACATATAAAAGGAAGAATCGTGGGACAGATCAAATTAAACGAAATAAATCATGTGCTAGTACCTCGTTCTGTCACTGAATATCTCGAGGAAGGTGATAAAGTAGAAATTATCAGTGGTGTTTTTACAGGTCGTCGTGCTGTTATTATGCGAATGCCTCATGACACTTCAGCAAGTGAAGAAGTTGTTGTTAGACTGCTTCAAGAAGAATCTGATATAACGATAAAAATACACGGTGATTATTTAAAATTAGTTGAGAAAGCTAAGAGAGTGGAAGAACCAATTCCACAAATTAAAGCAGAATTGGAACCTACAACTGATTTAGAAAAAACTATCTCTTTTGAGGAGGAATATGAACCAGAGGAAATTGGTGAAACCAAAGTAGCTGAAGTGACTGAAAACAGTGAAGACTGGGAAGAAGAAGTGGAAGAAGAAGATGAATGGTCAAAATTCGAATTTTAACATAGGAGTAAAATTTAAAATAATCAAAATCATGATAATATTCTTGGTGAAATAATATAATAAAAACTATTTTCATTTTAAGATCTAGTGGAGAATTGATATACTACAAGATATATGAAGATATTTTTAACCTTAAACTCACTAGTAGCTTTCTTTCAGCAATTTACGCCTTTTTGAAGCATAGTCTAAAAACTATAGATCTTAACCAAATAGAAATGGGAAATTATCGATTTATTTTTGAAATTGAAAAAACTGAAAATATGGAACTCTTATTTGTGATTTTAGCTGAGAGGAGTGATAATTTATTACAACTCAGGGCAAATTTACTCTCGATAAAAAATAAATTTATTCAACAATTTTATGATCAATTAATTGATTTTAATGGCGATATAACAGATTTTTTTGCATTTGAATCCATAGTAGAGGAAATAATTGAAAATAGCAAAAAAATTCTTGATGATTTAGCTTTTCATAAAATTGAACAAATTTTTAAAGATCTACAAAAATTCTCGTCATTTGTAATCGATTGTGCCCTTTTAACTCAGAACGGTGGAATTATAAAATCTTCGCTTGAAGAAAAGATATTCTCTGAGATAATAAGAATGCTTGAAGCAAGGCACATTACAGGAAAAGATGAACTTAATGAATTAATTACTCTGGAAGATTTTGGAATTTTATCTATAAATGCTGTAAATAGGCAAATGATTAGTGTAATTCAATTCAAGAGAGAGTGTCCATTTGAAACAGCACTTATAATCTCGAAAAAATTTTCGAAAAGAATCCAAATGTCCCTTTAAAAAAACTTTTTTTAAAATTATTAAATTTAAAACCGTAAGGTGAAATAATATGGTTGAATTAAATTTTCTTGGTGTCTTTAAAAAAACCGCCTTTGATAATGAAGAACCTCCGCTATTTGAATTACGGGATTTAACTATTTTTAAATATACTCAAAATATTAATTATCATAAAATCATAAAAGAATTTGACATATCTCCTTATTTTGTAGAAAAAAAATCTCCTAAAGATAAAGTAGATAAAAAAAAAGAAGATAAAACAACAGATGCAGTAATTAATAAAATTGAAAAATTTTTGAAATTTGATTTTAATCAAGATAAAACCACTGATGAAAAGATTAATGAAATAGAAGCGGAAAAAAATATAATTGATTTTCAATATCAAAATCAATTAGAATATCCTGGCTTAAAGCTTATTTTCACCTACATCTTTGGAACTTCCTTTTTTATTGTTTTAATTTCTAATTTTATAGATGATAACATTAAAGATAGGCTGAAAAAATGTCTTACAGAAATCGAATCAAAATATTCGCCAAAATCTACGGAAAGCCTCGAAAGGAATGACATTTTTGATCATTTTCTGAACATAATTCTTGAATATTTTGCTGAACGAGTTATTTTAAATTTCTTAGTTCCCGATCTTACTTCAGAATTAGCATTTTATGAAAATAAAAATAAAGAAATAAGTGAATTAATAGAATCTTCAACAAGTGAAGAAGAGATTAATCTTATTTCTTATATAACGGGATTAGAAAGTGTAGAAAGTATTGTAACAAAACATTCCTTAGAGTTATCAGTATTTAAAAAACAAATATTCAAATTATGGATTGCAAATAAAATCTATCTAAGATTTAATCCTCTTAAATCAGATGATTTCCTCATTACTAGTAGAGGGAAAGAGTATCTCGTAGCCGGCAGAAAAAATGAACAAGCTTTAACTGAAGAGTTTAAGGATAAAAAGATAATTGGTTTATTAACTAGGTTTGATAAACCAAATTCATTACAAAAAATTTTAGCAAAATCGAATTTAAACGAGTACACAGCTCGTCTATATATGAAGTTTCTTATAAATAAAAACTTGGTGGATTGGGTGGAATATTGCCCAAAAATTGAGCCAGTAAGTGAAGAAGAAATTCCATTACTATTAATGAAAGGATTTAAAGAACAAGATTTAGGTTTTTTGCACCATCTAGAAAAACATTTCGATGGGAAATGCTCTCTGCATTATTTATCTTCTCTAACTGAACAAAATCCCCAGAAAATAAAGCAACTACTCAATTTAGTAGAAAAAAAAGATTAAATACTAATTACTATTAGAAAAATTAACAATCAGTTGATTTTTTAATTCTACAAATACAAAAATTAAAAACTAATTAAAAGAGTGATAATAAAAATGTCAAGATATCAAGACAAGGCAATAAGCGATGAAATACTAGAAAAATTATCGTTAAAAAATCGTTATGCTTTTTTAAATAACAATTTGACGGCAATTTTAAAACCTGAACAATTTAACTTCTTAAGAAACGTTCAAAGATTTTGCATGAGATTTGAAAAAAAAAATAACATCCAACATAGCCTAGATGAGGATTTTTATGAATGGATCCCCCATTTCGGTAAAGAAGGATATGTAACTCGCGCTTATAAATTTGAGGAAATTGATCTTAATTTTGAATACTTCGGATTAACTGTTGATCTGTTAAGGGCAATTGCCATCGATATGTTTGATCCTCAATTCGACATGGCTTTAGGAGCTACAATATTAGCAATAAATCCTGTTAAAGCTCATCATGAAGGAAGACCAGAAGTTTTGAAAGCGCTCAAAGATCTAGTCACGGGTGAATCTCCCGGCGCTATATTGATAACAGAACCCGAAAGAGGCTCTGATGCTGTGCATATGTTATCTAAATGTACGCAGAACGAAGATGGCAGTTTTACTCTTAATGGTGAAAAAATCTATAATACTAACGCTCCAAAATCAAAATGGGTTGTTACATACGCATGTGCAGAAAAAGATAATGGAAAAACAATGGCTCAATTCTTAATCAACACAAATTGGGATGGTTTTATTGTTAAGCGAGTTTATATACCATGGGTTCCAAAAATATGGCTTGGCCATGAATACTTCGAAAATTTGAGAGTTCCCCATGAATATGTATTGGGAGGGATAGGGAAAGGTAGAGACCATCTTTTTGAAGGATTGGTTCCTGAAAGGGTAATGATTGCAATGGGTAATGTCGGCGAAGCATGGGGCGCTCTTTCGCACGCTTTTCTCTATATCAATATGCGAAAGCAATTTAACCAAGAAATCTTGAAGTTTCAAGGAGTTGGTTTCACATTCGCTGATCTCTGGGCAAGAACAACCAATTTTACTCTTGCATTATTAAAATTCTGTGAAGAATATGATGCAAAAATGGAGAAATTTGGTGGAGAAATTCCAAGAAACATCTCACAAGCTATGGTTGCTTCTGCTAGTCATTTGAAACTTGAAGGTGCTAGATTATCAGAACGTACCTGCTATGAGTGTGCAAATCTTATGGGTGGTGCTGGAGTCTGTGATAATACAATGATGCAAGATCTTGTCGGACTTTCAAGAATTCAGGAAATTGTTGGCGGAACCAGACAAATCCAACAATACATCTTATCAATGGCAACACGTCAATTATATAAGATGTTATAAAAATTACATAGATCGTCAATTATTAATATTTTAACTGACGATAAAATTCTTTTTTTTAACAATTAATGATTTAATGGAAATAAAATTTAGAAAAACAATAATTTTTTTAAGATTAATTTGATGTTAATTGATTTTCAGAATGTTTTTTTACAATAATTGAAAATAATTCCCAGAGAATAAAGTAACTCCACGATATATCTGAGAAAAACATTATATATTAAATACAATTAGAAAAAATGAATATAAATTTTATAAAATTCAATTCTAACAATAAAAACATTAAAGAGATAATTAAAAGAGTGATATAATAATATGCCAATGTATCAAGATAAAGCAATAAAGGATGAAATAATGGAAAAAATGATACTGAAAAATCGCTACGCCTTTTTCAATAATAACTTGACTGCAGTCTTGAGCCCTGAACAATTTAATTTCTTAAGAAAAGTACAAAGATTTTGTTTGAGATATCAGAAAAAAAATAACATCCAACATAGTATGGACGAAGACATTTATAAATGGATACCCGATTTTGGTGCAGAAGGGTATGTAACCCGTAGTCATCAAATGGATGAACTTGATATTCACTACGAAGAACATGGTGCAGTTGCCGAAATGATGAGAGTATTTGCTTGTGACCAGTTTGATACACAATTTACTATGGCCATGGGTGCAACGATTTTAGCAATAAATCCCATTAAAGTTCATCATGAGGGTATCCCAGAACGTTTAGATGCCCTTAGAGACTTAATAACTGGTAAAGCTTGTGGAGCAATTTTAATAACAGAACCCGAAAGAGGTTCAGATGCTGTACATCAATTGACAGTCACCGAACCCCAAGAAGATGGCAGCTTAATTGTTAATGGTGAAAAAATATATAACACCAATGCGCCCAAAGCTAAATGGGTTGTTGGATATGGCTCTGCAGTAGCAAATGAAGGCAATAAAATGACTCAATATTTAGTTAATACAAGTTGGGACGGATGGAAGAGCGAAAGAGTATTCATACCTTGGACTCCTAAAATTTGGATCGGCCACAATTACTTTACTAACTTAAGAGTTCCTCCCGAATATGTATTAGGTGGTGTTGGAAAGGGCAGAGAACACATGTTCGAAGGATTGGTTCCCGAAAGATTAGGGATCGCTATAGGTAATGTTGCTCAAGCATGGACAGCTCTCTCGCACGCTTTTCTCTATATCAATATGCGAAAGCAATTTGGCCAAGAAATCTTGAAATTCCAAGGTGTCGGTTTCACTTTTGTAGATATGTGGGCCCGAACTACCAACTTAACTCTTGGGTTATTGAAATTCTGTGAAGAATATGATAAAAAAATGGAGAAATTTGGTGGTGAAATTCCTAGAAATATCTCTCAAGCTATGATTGCTTCTGCCAGTCATTTTAAATTGGAAGCAGCAAGGTTAACCGAACGTACTTGTTATGAAATGGCGAATCTTATGGGTGGTGCCGGCGTCTGTGATAATACCTTGATGTGGGACCTTGTAGGAATCTCAAGAATCCAAGAAGTTGTTGGAGGTACGAGACAGATACAACAGTATATCTTGTCCATGGCAACCCACCAATTATGGAAGATGATATAAAAGATAAAATTATTTCCTTGTTATAAAATCATTTTTATTTCTTTTTTTTTTATATTCTTTTAGTTGAGTGAATTTAAAATTATGACTATCGCTATTATAATGCAAATTAATATGATAATTAGCCCTAAGAAGTTGTATTTACTTTTAAATCGCCGGTTTTGAGACGATCCACTTGGGTTATTAGTATTATCATATTGAGTCATTACTGTTTCTGTCTGTGTGGTTTCTATCATTTGAGTGGTAAGGTGTTCTTTAATTAACTTATCTAGTGAATTCCATGCTTTATCAATTGATTCTTTTACTTCTTGAGAAATTTCCTCATCAAGTATTTCAAATGTTTGGGTTGTAGTATCTAATCCTATAGTCAGTTTGTATTGTTCGGTAAATTCTTTATCAACCAATGTTCTTAGAATGGTAGTTTTGCCAACGGCTGCTGGTCCTGCAAGAACGACTTTAAATTTAAAATTTTCTTTATCAATAATTTGCCCCAATTTAGGGGGAGAGCGTATATCCATTAAGGCTAATAAAGCCATCTTGTCAAATAGCTTTTTAATATTTAAACCTGATAACGCTGAAGTTTCTATATATTCCAGTAAGCTATACCTATGAACAACATCAAGGATCTTTTTCTTTCCTATTAAGATGCCAAGTTCTTTTTCGAGATCTTTTTTATTTCCCACAAGAATAATTGGGATATTTCCAGCTTTTACTCGTATCTCATTATAATATTTTTCAAGTCTATCGAAAGTATCCGGGCGGGCTAAATCAAATATTAGAGCGATTATCGAAGCGCCTTTAAAGAAATCACTCTTGAAAAATTCGAATCTTTCCTGTCCACCGATCTCCAAAACGGAAAGAGTTATTCTTACGATAAGCCCTCACTTATTATTAATGATTGAAGTGTTCAATATATTAATAAGTTGGAGAAAAATAATTAAAGATCTTATTTATCAGAAAATAATTTCAATTTACCCAAAAAACTTCTTTTTCTGTATAAGTTAATCGTAAAATGAAAATAAAAAAAGTCAGTTTAAATTTTTAAAACTTTTTTCTCCAAGGTTAATTCATACGCTTCTTCCATAGCTTTCTCGTATATATCAATCTTAAATTTATTATGAAACGGGGATATTTTTGTCCCAAGTTTTGCAGCCTTATAGAGTGCTTTTGGTAATGCTCCGATAGGACCTTCAACAAGATTTGCTGCTCTCTCAAATTCATTAATTGTATTATCATCATAACCACCGAATAGACCATCGAGGAAAGCAAAGAAAAATATAAATCCAAAAATTCCGATTATAAACAAGATAGCTGTGTTTATTATCAAATCACCTAGATCAATCATCCAGATTAAATCTCCGACGATTGATAATACCAAAAAGTTTACAATAGCTGCAAGGGCAGGAATTAAGAATGTTTTAAATGGATATATTTTATATGTTGTTATCTTGTAGCGAACAATAATCCACAGTAGGATCCC